>PKXH01000013.1 GCA_003133405.1 Acidimicrobiaceae bacterium
GTACCGCGACGAGGGAGTTCACTCGGGGCGTGCGACGGGCCCACGCCGCGGGCAACACCGCCGCGAATCCGCCGAGCGCCAGCTCCCAGAACCTCGTGAAAGGCGAGTAGTAGGCCGCGACCGCATTGATCGCCGTGAGGTGATAGGACCACCAGCCCGAGGCGGCGATGGCGACGAAGAGTACGCACGCAAGGGTCAGCGGACGATAACGGCGCGGCGTGAGCCAGGCGAGCGAGAAGACCAGCAGAGGATAGAAGAGGTAGAACTGTTCTTCGATGGCGAGGGACCAGTAGTGCGTCACGAGTGAAGGCGCGAGGCCGGGCACGAAGTAGTTGCTGCCGGTGTTGATGAGTCGAAAGTTCTCCGCGAACAGTGCGGCCCAACGAACATCGCCGAGCAGCGACGCTTCAAAGTTGACGCCGAGCAGGGTGTATGCCGCGATGACCGTTGCGACCAACGTCAACGTCGCCGCCGGAAGAATGCGTCGTATGCGGCGGGCGTAGAAGTGACCCAAGTTCCGTGGGATGCTTCGCTCGTGCTGACGTACCAGCACCCCCGTGATCACGAAGCCGCTGATCACAAAGAAGACGTCGACACCGACGTAGCCGCCCTCAAGTCCGGGCACCGCAGCGTGGACCAAAATGACGAGCACCACGGCCACCGCGCGTAGTCCCTGTATATCGGGACGGAAATTCGACGATCCAGTTTGGCGTTCGCCGCTCGCGGTCGCGAGAAAACTGTGTTCCTCGAGAAACACGTCTTTGGCCATCCCATCGACAGTAGACCGGCGTCCACGTCGACAGAAATATCTTCCTCGAATTCGTGATCAACAGTTTCGTAAAGCAGTCGGCGCAGAGAGTTGCACAGTTAGTGTTCTTCCGTGACAGTCATCCTGCGACCATTCGGCTCCGCCGACGAAACACCTGCTCGCGCCGCATGGGAAGAGTCCCGGGGCCCTGGATTCGACTTTCTCCTATTGGACTACGATCCGCGCATGCCCTGCGCGGCGTGGACCGCCCTCATGGAGCGCTGCCGCCAAGGGGTTGATCTGCCAGAGAACCGTGTCCGTGGTGCCTTTCTCGCGGCCGAGGCGGATGGTCAACTCGTGGGTAGTGCGTGGATCAGATTTGATTTAAATGCTTTTTTCGCCGCCCGAGGAGGACACGTAGGTTACGGCGTCTTTCCCGCGTTTCGGCAAAGGGGCTAGGCGACCGCCATTCTGAGAGAGTCCATCGAGATTGCCCGAGACGAAGGCGTGAGCCCTCTCCTTGTCACCTGTGACAATTCCAATGTGGGTTCCGCCAAAGTCATTGAACGGTGTGGTGGAGTTCTCGAGAACATTGCGTTCGACGATGACGGCGTCGCTTTTCGCCGATATTAGATTTGAGTTGCCATCCCTTTCCTCGTCAGGTGAGTGGCCGTCAAATGAATACCCCTCTTCCCGCTTAACGGCGAGCCAACTGTTGACGCCTTAGGTCGACGACAGCAGCGTGCGGAGCTGATCCGCCAGGACGTCGTCGTCGCCCTCAATGGCGATCAGTTTCGTTCGCAAACGTGCGCCACGCACACATTGCACGGCCCCGGGACGAACGCCGAAAGCGTGCGCGAGTACCGCGCACACCTCGTCGGTGGCGGCACCGTCGACGGCTCGGGCCTGCACGCGCACCTGCAGCGCGCCGTTGTAGTCGCCACCAACGCGGCTCGTGGGCGAGCCGGGATGAACCCGTACGCTAAATCGGATCACGGCCGAAGAGTCCCTGGCTCGAGACGTAGAGGGCGCCACCACATTGCACCTTTCTAGCAATGAAAAGTGACGTGCAATAATGGCCCTTCATGAGTGAGTCCACGGGTCACGGCGGACAACGGCCGGATGAAGATTTTGATACGAGTCTTTTTGGCGAAGGCCATCCAGCCGGGTTGCCAGTTTTCGAGACCAAAGTTGGCGCGCACCTGCGCAATCGCCGCAAGGTCAATAGTCCCTCGCAGTTGTTGACCCTCCAAGAATTGGTGAAATTCAAGGCGAGCCATGGACGCTGGCGCATCGCCAAGGATCTCGTGGGACTGGTTCGCCGAGGGCGCGCCGGCGAAAGCGACGAGTCGTACTTTGACAAGCTGCGCCGCGAGACCGGACGAGGCAAGACCGAGTCGTCGACTTACGGATTGGCGAGCGTCGCCGGCCATGCAGTGGTGCTCTACGCGATGAATTGGGACTTCTTTGCCGGCTCGCTCGGCGTGGTCTCCGGTGAGAAGTTTCAAGCGGCCGCCGATCTAGCCGTTAGCAAGAAACTCCCCTTCGTCAGCGTCTACGCCTCGAGCGGGGTGCGCCAACAAGAGAACTTCGCAGGGCTCACCCAGATGACGCGCATGGTCGAAGCGATCCGTCACTACAAGAACAAGGTCGCCCTGCCCCAGGTGGCGGTACTGCTCGGCAACGTGTGGGGAGGCGTATCGGCCAGTGCGGTCTCCAACGCCGACTTGATCCTGGCCACCTCGGGTACGAATTTCGGTTTCGCGGGTCCCAACGTCATCGAGGCGTTCGAGGGTTCGACGGTCCCGACCGACTCCCAGAGCGCCGAAGCGAATCTCCTTGATCGCAATATTGACGTGGTCCTCTTCGACGTCGCTGAACTCGTCGAGTATCTCGGCGAGATTCTCTCTTCCACGAACCTCCCCGATAAGCGTCACCAACTCACCGCCGAGACGCTACCCATGATCCGCAACGTGAGCGTCGCCGACCAGCGGCGCATCTTCAATTTCGGTCCGGTCGGCGTTCGCGGACCTCGCTTCGATGATCCAAAGGGGTCGGTCCCCCATCTGCCAGCGCCGGCGCGTTTAGCGAGGGCGCGTGATGAATCCGACGCCCTAGTCGAGCAGTACCAGGACTTGATGACCGACGCCAACCGCGTCGATTTGGAGTTCATCCTTCAGTACGGCTTCAGCGACGCCGTCGCTATCTACAACTACGTGCAGGAGGTGGGTTACAAGAGGTACCCCGCCATCGTCGGTGCCTTCGCCAAGATCGGGGCGCAGCCGTTCGTGATCGTGGGGACCCAGCCTTCGTATCAACTGATCGGAGAGACCGTCATCAAGCGGCCCTCGAATCCCGCGCCGGAAGACTTTGCCTTCATGGAACGAATGCTGGAAATGGGCGAGCGACTGCGCCTGCCCGCACTATTCGTCACCGACACCCTAGGGGCCAAGCCGACCTTGGAGAGCGAGCGGCGGGGCCAATCGCGAGCGATTGCCCGCTCGATCCTCAAGGGCATCGACTACTCCGAACCGGTCATCTCGTTGGTCGCGGGGGCCCTCGGCAGTGGCGGCGGGCTGGCCACGACGCCTATGGCCGATCACGTGATCATGTTGGAAAAGGCCATGGCGTACGTTGCCGAACCCCGTTCGGCCGCCTCGATCCTCTACAAGACGCCGGAACCCTCACACGACCAGATCCGAACCACCCTCGCGACCATGCGATCGACCGCCCAGGACCAACTCGATCTCGGTCTCATCGACGAGGTGATCCCCGAAGACGACAATCCGTTCGTGACCGTGGAGCGCGTGCACGCGGCGATTCTTCGCGCGTACGTCGAACTCGCCGAACTGTCCGAGAAGCGCCTGAGGAGCCGTCGCCAGGAGAGGATTCGCGGCCTTCGGGCCTTCGAGATCATTCAAGAGTGATGCATCTCATTGTTACGAGATAAACCTTCAGCGAGATCGTGCGGCGTTCGGTCGACAACGTGGACGACCTCGAAATGGTCTTCGTGGGCGTAGTTCAGAAAATTCCGGAATACACCCGGACGCAAGTGTGAACGCTGATCGAAAAACTCTCCTGGAAACTGCGGTCGACATCGGCATCTCCTCCACCGCGATGTATCGCCTCTTCCAAAAAATCAGACCCTCGACGCTGGGACTTAATGGATCATCGACCAGCTCATGGACATCTTTGACAACTCACCGCTTGGCGCCCAGCCTCTCGGGCTTCACTCGCTATTGCGATGGCCGGCGGCCCACCCACGGTCGGACCTGCTCAAGCTGGCTCGCTACCCGGATGATGGTGACTTCCTGGGCCGGGCCCGCGACAAGCTGAACGCCAATGGGCATCCCATCGCCGTCGATGGACATCGGCAGGGATGCCGCGGGCAATCCAGTGAGGTTCCAGTCAGCCGTGAATGGGCAGCGCTGAAGGCTAGTAAGTATGCCGCGCCACGGATCCTCGGCGTCCTTGAGTTCGCCGATCCGCGGAGCGCGCGAGGCAGTCGTGGGCGTGACCAACAGGTCATAGCGATCGAAGAACCCGACGATGGCACGCGCCTCGATCGCGGCCGCCTGCTGCCAGGCGATCACTTCCGACGCCGACGCTCCCTGACCGTGCTCGATAAACGCCTGGGTGCTGGGGTCGAGAGTCTCAAAGGAGGGAAGGTTCGGCGCATTGGCTGCCATCGTCGCTGCGGCGGCGCGGATCACGGGGTGATCGAGGGATATTTCTGACCAGGCCGGGGCGTCCTCCACGACATTATGGCCCAGCGCCTCCAGCAGCCGTGCTACCTCTCGTGCGGCGTCTGCCCACTCTGGGTCCACTTCGGCACCCGGGTGTTGCGCCGTGAAGGCGACCCTCAGCGGCCCCGAGTCAGCGCCGACTTCATCGAGGAAGGGTCGAGAGGGCGGTGGCGCCCAGTACGCATCACCCGTCGCGTATCCGGCCATCACATCCAGAAGCGCGGCACCATCTGCCACCGTCCGGGCAATTGGCCCCTGGATGGAATACAAGTTCTGTGGTAACGGTGCCGCCGAGACTCGGCCGCGCGCGGGTTTGATGCCGAACAGCCCCGTCCAGGCCGACGGAATACGGATCGAACCTCCGCCATCGGAGCCGTGTGAGATGGCGCATAGGCCTGCGGCGAGCGCCGCAGCTGCCCCGCCAGAGGATCCACCCGGAGAGAATTCATGGTTCCACGGGTTTCGCGCACCGGGATAGCCCACAGGTTCGCTAACAACACCCAACCCCAACTCAGGTGTTGTGGTCTTGCCGAGAATGACAAACCCCGCGCCACGGAGCCTGTGTACGCACTCCGCATCCGAAGTGGGCACGCGGTTCGACCAGCCCGCGACGCCTTGCGTGGTACGGATCCCCGCGGTGTCGTGCAAGTCCTTCACCGAGATCGGTACACCATGGAACGGCGGGAGGTCCGAAAATCTGGTTCCCGCCTCCGCCGCACGGGCGGCGGCTTGGCGTGCCTGCTCCGGCACGACGGTGATATAGGCATTCAATTCCGGGTTGAGCGCCTCGATCCGCGCAAGGTAAAGATCCACCAGCTCGACGGGTGAGACCTCTCGAGTGCGAATAAGTCTTGCTTGTTCGAGAGCCGATGTGAAGGCTAACTCGTCATCGGCCGTCCTCGTCTGCTCCATCGCTGTCCCCCTCTAATTTCAAAAGTCACTGCCTCATATGACGCGTGGGTGCTCGGGCGCCTCACGCAGAATTGGTGGCGTTCCGGCCTCCATGGCCGTAACTAGCATACTGGGGAATGAACGAAGCATTCGTGCAGAGCGAGTCTGCGGAAATAGTGATAGACGCAAATGAGGACACGAAGTGACAACGACATCAACCACAAACAGTGAAGACGGTGGTACGGATACGCCTCAATTGTTTAACTCGCCAGAGCTAGAAAGACCAATTGGGTTCTCGCATGCGGCGACCGCTCGGGGAGAGACTTACTGGTTCTCCGGACAGATAAGTGTTGATGAAAATGGTGGGATCTTGTACCAAGGCGACATGGCCATGCAATTCGGTCAAGCGCTTCGAAATCTGGCAGCTGAGCTACGCGCTGCAAAATGCGAGCCGATCAACGTGATAAAACTCACCTACTTTGTCACCGACATCACTGCGTACAAGAATGCGGCGCACGCAATTGGCCCTCATTATGTGGAAGTATTCGGCCATCATTTTCCCCCTGCAACGTTGGTGGAGGTGAAGGGTCTCATTGACCCAGAAGCCATGGTTGAGATTGAGTGTGTGGCGGTGCGACATGGCTAAGTCTGAATCACAAGATCAAGTCACGATCCAGTCCGCCGTCTTAAGGGAACGTCACGGACCGATTGAGATTGTTACTATCAACCGTCCGGCTGCAAGTAACGCATTTAATGTTGATGTACTTCAGGGGATCACCGTTGCGCTTGACGAATTCGAAACGGACGAGACTCTGCAAGTACTCATCCTCACCGCCACCGGCGAGCGGGCTTTCTCTGCAGGGATGGACTTCGTAGCATTCCTCGCGGGTGCTCCAGAATCGGATTTCGTAAATGACAAAGGAATTGCCGGACTCACAAGACGAGAATGTCCTAAGCCGATAATCGCCGCGGTGAACGGCGCTGCGCTGGGAGGCGGATTTGAACTGGCTCTTGGCTGCGATCTTATAGTTGCGTCCGACAATGCCGTCTTCGGCATACCAGAACTGAAGGTCGGGCACCTGGCGGACGGGGGCGCATTACTCTGGCTACCGCAGCGGCTTCCCTATCACGTAGCAATGGAGCTTGCGCTCACGGGGGACCCCATGAATGCACGTCGAGCCAAGGAACTTGGATTAGTTAATGAGGTTGTCAGTAGTAAACGGTTGCTGCCTGCTGCCATGGAACTCGCGCAAAGAATATGCGCCAACGCCCCCGAGTCACTTCGACAGTCAAAGAGAATCCTAAGTCAGTTTGTTCGCGTGACAGAAGACGCTTGGCGTGTTAATGCCGCTGGCAGAGCGGCAGTTATGGCGAGCCCGGACAGCGTTGAGGGAGCACGCGCCTTTCTGGAAAAAAGAGAACCGCGCTGGGTTGGCTTTGGCAACTGATTTTTATGCGCTTTGCTCCAGAGATCTGGTTGAGATGCGCTACGAAATTACTGTTCTCTAGCACTTCATGACCGAGGCGATTACAAGCCGCTCGTACTCGGAAGCCACTTCTTCGGGAGTAAGGCGACCTTCATGGCGGAACCAAACAAAAACATAGTCGCAAAGAGTGAGGATCGCGAAGCCCGTCGTTGTCACGTCAAGATCGCGAAAACTTCCTTCCTCAATTCCTGCCTGCAAAATGCCTCGCACCAAATCGAGGTAGCGATGCTGGCGTTCATTAAGACTCGTTTGCATTTCCTTAGGCAATACCTCGATGAGTTGGCCGACTCCAAGTTTCACGGGAGCGATGTCGGTCCTCCGCAAACGGAAAAGTACGACGGCGTGTACAAATTGGCCGAGTCTTTCTCGCGGAGCGGCTTCGATCATGGCATCTTCAAGTGCTGCCTCAATCTCGTCTAGACCACGCTCCAAGATTGAATAAAGAATGTGGCTCTTTGAAGGGAAGTACCAATACACTGCCGCTGCGGTGACGCCAACTTTATCGGAGATCATTCGCAATGTTGTGCCAATGAAACCGTGCTCTTGGAACAGAGACGATGCTTCTTCCATCATCCTCGCCCGCGTGTTAATGTCAGGATTTTTCTCGGGACGTCCACGTAATTTAATTGGGCGATCTGCCCAATTAAAGTTGAACTCGGTGTTAGTAGCAGGATTTGAATTCAAGCTTTTTACCCCCGAACAGAAAGAGCAGTCGGAGGGGCGCTGGCGCCCTGATTCTGGACAATGACACGAGCATCCGCAACAATCGCATTGGCGGCCGACACCATAACGGGATTCAGATCCAATTCCATGATCTCAGGCTCGCACGCAATCACCTCGGAGACGCGTGCAACCATTTTATTGATGGCTGATATGTCACACGGTGGGAGCCCTCTGGCGCCATTTAGTAACGCGTATCCCGTAAGTTCCGAAAGCATTCGCCCTGCCTCCGAAACGTCGATAGGAGCAAGGCGGAAGCTGACATCTTGGAACATCTCGGCGTAAATGCCACCGAATCCCACCATGATTATCGGACCAAACGTAGGATCGCGAAGCGCTCCGACGATTAGTTCCATTCCGAAAAGCATTGGAGACACCAATGCGTGAACCGAGTGATCTTGCGGACTGATGCGATGAGCTGCTTCTGTCACCTGCCTGTAGGCAGTGCGTACCGCATCCGCGTCCGCACAATTGAGGACTACGGCACCGGTGTCAGTCTTATGCAAAAGCACGCGTGAGACACCTTTCACGACGGCCGGAAATCCCATCTTCAACGCGGCCTTCGCCGCTTCGTCCTCGTCACCGACAATCTCAAATGGCACTACCGTGATGCCTATTTCGGTCATGAAATTCATTGCCTCAGTTACCAGTAGTTGACCCTCACGGACTGGGGCGTTCGAACTTCGAATTGGAACTTTCGCGGAGTCAGTTGCCAGGGCTGGCGGACTGAATCGAGCGAGTGTCGACGCGATAATCTGAATATCGTTCGAAATTGGTATTCCCCCACTTCGCATCGTCTGGAGCGCTTCGGACCCAGAGTTTGCGTACATGCTGTGCTGCAGGATCGGGAGACCAAATCGACGTGGCAATTCTGTGAAGGCAACAGCTACGGCTACCTCTTCTTTGATTAGGTTCGGTAATACTTCACCGTATCCACCAAATTCACCAACGAGCATAAGCGAGTCGACTTCCCCAGATCCCAATAGCAGTTCAGCGCAACGAATGAATGACCACAGGTCATCTTCTGGAGCACCGGCCATATCGATCGGATTGGCCCTTGATGAATGTGCTGGCAAGAAGCTACCGAGAGCTTTGCGAGTGTGTTCGCTCAACGTGGGCAGCAGCAACCCAGCGTTCTCGACGGCGTCAGCTGCAAGTGCGGCGTGACCTCCCCCGTCTGAAAGGACCGCGACTCTTCGTCCACGCGCTGGCGGTTGGCGCATGAAACACTCCGCCAGCATGATCAGTTCAGTAGTGGAGGCCACCTGATGAGCACCCGATTGGGCAAGCATAGATTGCCAAAGTTGGCGCCCCTGAGCCATTACTCCGGTGTGGGAGAGGGCGGTTCTCGCGCCCGCAGCCGTGAGGCCGGCCTTTAGAACGATGACCGGTTTTTGCGCTGCGACACTGGTGATTGCTTCAATCAATGCCCGACCTCGCGGAGTTCCCTCCAAGTACATCGCCACTACCTGAGTTCCCGGGTCATTCGCAACTTCTAAGAACATTTCGTCAACCGAAAGATCAGCCTGATTACCGCACGTGATTATGTTCGAAAATCCGAGCGCTCGTTCATGAGCGAGCAGCATGAGTTCCAACGAGAGGTTGCCGCTTTGGCTGATCAGACCGAGAGAACCCGAATGGGGAGCTATGGGAGTCAGATTGATGTGCGAACGGGCACAAAAGTAGCCCATGCAATTTGGCCCTACCATCCGAACTCCAGCAGCTCGAACAGTCGCCACGAGTTCTGATTGGAGGTCGACCCCCGCCTCGCCAACCTCGCCAAAACCGGCGGAGACGACCAGCAACCCACGTGCACCGGCCGCAACCGATTGCTTAACTGCTGAGAGCGCCGAGGATGCAGGTAGCGCGATGACGGCTAGGTCGACCGGTCGCCCTATGGACTCGATAGATGGATACGTCGCTCTTTCCAGCACTTTTGATGAGTGGGGATTAACGAGGAATATCTCACCCTTAAAGCCACCTTCTATGAGTCCCCTCGACAGGAAGTTTCCCCACTTCCTTGGGTCATCAGATGCACCAAGGATTGCTATCGACTGGGGATCGAAAAGATACGGGAGTCTCGATGAACGAGTTATGTTGCTTCCATCTTCCCTGCCACTTGACTCCATGGTCAGCCCCCATGCTCAACTTGGACCTGTTTTCGAGCTCCTCGAAGCCAAGACGGCAAGTCCAAACTCTTCAGATATATCTCGTAGAGCCAAAGTCACTCGAATTTGGCAACACATTATTAATTAGACTATCATTTAGTTATTCCTGCGGGTCACATTGGAAGCGCTTTGGCAGTAATCGGAGGGGAGAGCGAATTGGCGTCACTCGATGAACTGGTCGTCCCGTCGCAAGTGGGTAAGCATTCCGAGCCAATACGAATCGAGTTCGATAAGATCGAAATTCGCCGCTTTGCTTCCTCCCTGGGATACGCCGATCGCATCCATTTTAATGAAGACGCTGCCCTCGCTCACGTGTAAACGCTGATCGAAAACAGCCACACTGAATCCCCAAAACGCTGGCCGAAAACAGCCACCGATCAGGGCCTCTTCGTCGAGATCACCCTGTTGACTCAGACGCTTACTGCACGATTGGGGCTAAACTGCGCGGTGTGAACGCATCAAGAGTCGCGCCCACGACGACCACTTCGGAACTTTTGACCATCGGGACTAACAACACCGAACTGGGATCTTCCCCTGCGAGTCTGTCGTCGCCGCGCAGGAGACGCTAACGACAACGGCGGGCTTTTAATGGCAGTCAGCGCGTCGGCGGCGCGTGGTCGCCCTCGGTCCAGGGCTATGAGGCCCCCCGCAACGTGACCAGAGCTCTCGTGGTACGGGCTACTCCGACGACCAGATCCGGCGGTATCTCCGCGGGAATTACTTGCTGGTGTTCCGCGGGACGGTCGGGTTACGCTGCAGTTGAATGACGACGCCACTGTCTGAAATTCCCGTTGACGCCGTCGTCGAGCCGGTCGTGGCAGCGCACGGCGTGCCCGGCATGGCCGTCACCATAGTTACGCCCGAGGGTGTGCTGCACCGAGCCTTCGGGCTGGCGGACGTGGAGCGGGGACGACCGGTGACCTCCGCCACGGTGTTTCGTATCGCGTCCGTTTCGAAAACCATCACCGCCCTGGCGGTGATGCAACTCTGGGAGCGGGGCCTTATCGACCTCGACGATCCAGTCAACAATCACCTCCAGCAATACCGTGTCGAGTCACCAAAGGGTTCGGGCGAGATCACCGTCCGACACCTCCTCACGCACGTGAGTGGCATCATTGGCGACTTCCGTGGTCGTCGCGACCTGATCCACTTTACGACGAATTTCGGTGTGGGAGCGCCGGCGGGCCGAGCGATTCCATCGCTGCGCGAGTACTATTCGCCGGTGCTGCGCGGTGTGTCTCCTCCGGGGACGAAGTGGGCCTACTCGAACCACGCTGTCGCGACTCTCGGTGCCGTTGTCGAGGACGTCGTGGGAATTGATTTCGAGACGCACGTGCAATCGACCGTCCTCGGGCCTCTCGGGATGACAAGCACAAGCTTCACTCGACGTCCCGATCTGGCCGCTGATCTCGCCGTGGGGTACCGGCTCCACCGTGGCACACTCCGGCCGGTGCGTGATCT
>PKXH01000072.1:0-1888 GCA_003133405.1 Acidimicrobiaceae bacterium
CCGCACCATTGTCTCTTGCGCCACTCAATCCATAACTTGGCGCGTGGCTCCGTGACGAGCTGGGCAACACTCGACTAGATCATCTAGATGCCTCATGGATGGCGTGATCTAATTCGCCAGTCGGAGACACCCCTTGGTCGTAAATGTCAAGCGGCTCGCTCTTCTCGCGGTGACCACGCGCATCCATGCCGTTTGGGGCACGCCAAACCGCCAACCAAAGCGACAGCGGTCCCCGGCGATTATGAAATCACTCTTCGAGCCTGCTCAGAATGGGATTCCACAAGAACCGGACGCCTCGTTTACGCTCTTGAAAATGCGCGTGAGGAGGGCAACATGAGTGGGTTCCCGTACGAGGAGCAGTTCGGTATTAATCGAACGCTCCCCGAGGTGGGCGTGGACAAGGACGTCGTTCTCTCCATGCTGTCGTCTATGTCATCGGCCGAGGATCCGGTTTGGGAGAGCGGTCAATGCTCGGGCACTATGTACTGCGGAGACCACGATCACTACGACTATTTGAACCTCGCGTTTTCCTACTTCTCATACGTCAACTCTCTTCAACGTGACATGTGTCCGAGCGCGACCAAATTTGAAGCCGAGATCATCGCCATGACGCTGGACCTCTTGGGGGCGCGCAACCTCATGGACACCACGCCCGTCGGCCTCATTACTTCAGGAGGCTCAAACTCGATCGCCCACGCCGTCTTGGCCTATCGCGAACACCACACGACGTCGGGTCGAGCCAACATGATCAAGCCCGAAACGGCGCACCCGGCGTTTAGTAAGGCCGGGCATCTCTTCGGCGTGGACATGAAGATCGCCCCCGTGGACCCGGACACGACTCAAGTCGACCTCGAGTGGGTGAAGTCCAATATTGACGCCAACACTGTCGCTCTCATTGGCTCAGCTGGTAACTACGGCTACGGGACTGTCGATCCGATCAGCGAGCTCGGCGCTCTCGCGCTGGAACACGACATTGGCTTGCACGTTGACGGCTGCCTCGGCGGATTCATACTGCCCTTTGGCCGAGAACTCGGCTACGAGATTGAACCTTTCGACTTCTCGGTGCCCGGGGTCACCACTATCTCCGCCGACACCCATAAATACGGTTACGCCCTGAAGGGCACCAGTGTCTTGTGCTTCGCGGATAAGGCGCTTCGTAACGATCAGTACTTCTATCTCACCGACTGGTCGGGCGGGAAGTACTGCTCACCGGGAATGGACGGTTCACGCTCCGGGGGTTTGCTAGCAGCGACCTGGGCTGCCATGGTGCATCTCGGGCGGTCGGGCTACCGGCACTACGCCGAAAAGATCTTCACCACTTCTGACGCGATGCAGGCCGCGATTCGAGAGCACCCGTCCCTACGCATCATGGGTAAGCCAACCTTCCTCTTCTCCTTCACATCGGACGAGTTCGACATCTACTTGGTGAACGATTTCTTGCGTACTCGCGGATGGCGGATGAACGGTCAGCAGTACCCCAACGCGATTCACATGGCCGTCACTCGTCCGCAAACTCTTCCGGGCGTCGTCGAGCGATGGTCAGTCGATCTAGCCGACGCCGTCGCCTACGCCACCACCCACAAGGATGAAGCGGCCAAGTCAGGAGCCATTTACGGTGGCGTCGCCGGCGGCCCCAGCGAAGAGTCCGACGCCCTCATCAAGTTCTTCATGGCCGACATGATGGATAAGCAGTCCGCCGTCCCTTCACCATGAGTGCGGCCTTCGAGCTCTGTCTCAGCGTTGACCTAGGTACGGGTGGACCCAAGGTGGGTCTCGTGACGCTTGGCGGTGAGGTCCTCGCCAGCGAGATGCATCACGTGAGGACGCACCACGGTGACGACGGCGCCGCGACCCAAGACGCCAACGAGTGGTGGACGCTCGTCACGGA
>PKXH01000072.1:1929-3320 GCA_003133405.1 Acidimicrobiaceae bacterium
TCCAGGGCTACAACGCGCGAAAGGTACTGCCCTTCATCCGTAAGTCGGGCGGCGCCCCTTCGACGTCGGGTGCCGATCCCATTGGTCAGATTTTGTATTTAATGCACGATCAACCCGACGTCATGGCGGCGACCCGCTGGCTCATGGAGCCCGTTGATTACTTGACCATGCGCTTTAGCGGAGTGGCGTCAGCGACGCACGCCTCCCGCCTGGCCATGTGGATGACGGACAATCGCCATCTCTCGCACTACGACTACGATCAACAACTTCTCAAGTTGGTGGGCCTGGACGTCAATTTCCTTCCGCCGCTTCGGCCCTTTGGGTCGATCGTGGGCACGGTCACGCCAAGCGTCGCCTCAGAGTTGGGGCTTTCGCGCGACACCGTCGTCATTACGGGGATACCTGACCTTCACGCGGCCGCCCTTGGCTCGGGTGGAACCAACTTCTACGACACGCACCTCGCACTTTCGACCACGTCATGGATCAGTTGTCCGATGCCAACGAAGAAGACCGATATCAATCATTCGATCGCGTCGGTCCCGGGACTGACGAATGATTCCTACATAGTCATCAACAACCAAGAGACGGGCGCCAAAGCGCTCGAATGGTTGCAAGGTGCCCTCGCGGGGACGGGGGCAGACATGAGTTTTGAGGCGATGACGACCCTCGCCGGCACGTCGCCGCCCGGAGCCCACGGGGTCATCTTCACCCCGTGGTTGGCCGGAGAACGATCTCCCATAGCTAACAAGAAGATCCGAGCGGGATTCACCAATCTCTCGGTGAGGACTGACACCGCGGACCTCATTCGTGCGGTCATGGAAGGAGTTGCTGCCAACAGTGCGTGGCTCTTTAAGTACGTAGAGAAGTTCGCCGGCCGGCCACTCTCTCCCATTCGACTCTTGGGCGGAGGTGCTCAGTCGCGACTCTGGTGTCAGATGTACGCCGACACCTTGGGTTGTGACGTCGTGCAGGTCTCTCAGCCCTTGCTAGCCCAGATGCGCGGAGCCGCTCTCCTCGCGTTCGTGGCACTGGGTGAGCGTTCGTTGGATGAAGGCACCGCACAACCGTCAGGCGTGACCTTCCAACCCTCTGCCGATGTCGCGGACCTGTACCGAATTAGAGCAGATCAACTTCCCAGTCTCTTCGCCCGCGACAAGAGGTGGCTTCTTAAACACGCCAAGAACGACCGCTAGAAAACTCTGTCCGCGATTGATGCTCAGGCTTCATTGGCATTAGCCATCGCCTGGTAGCCCTTGGCCGCGATGGGTGGTTCAGCTCTTCGTCGACGGAGCCACCAATGGCCATGGACGTTCTCGCTCCGCAATGCGGGCCAAGTCCAAGAGCAGTTGCTCTTCGTGATGGCGGCCAATGACTTGAAGCCCAACGGGCAG
>PKXH01000072.1:3329-8870 GCA_003133405.1 Acidimicrobiaceae bacterium
GTGGTAGCCATCGGTCCGGCCGCCGCGAAGGCTACGTCGGGATTGGTCGCGGCGAAGATGAAGTCCGTTTGTTCAAAGATGTCGGCCATCTGTTCGTTGACCTCGACTCGAAACATATCGGCGGCCCCGGCACTTTGAAGGCTGAATCTCTCCACGGCCATACTCATTCCTAATTGAATCTCGCTCGTCAGATCATCGTGGCAGTCTGGATACCGATTACCTAGCGCGCCGGCCAAGCCAACCAAGTTTGAGAGGGACCACTCGAGACCACCTTCGGGAAACTGAATCACGAGATGGACTCGTTTTAGTTTTGCCTGAGTAATCAACTGCTCGGCCAGCGCGATGAGCAAAGCAGTTTGAACGGGTTCGACAATCGCGGTTCCTAGATCAATGGAAATCACTGCTCGTTTACCGGCGAGATCAAAGGAGTCGAGGCCCGCCTCCCAGCCTTCGACGCGAGGCAGACTCAACGTGTCTCGCGGATCAAATCCGTTGCACGTGTCGAACCAGCGGGCGGTGTCGCGTACGGAGCGAGACAAGCAGCCAACGGTCACCGTCAGGGGAGGCTGTTGGGCGTATGGACCCTTCGGGATCCGACCGAACGTGGATTTCAACCCGAACAGACCCGTGAAGCCTGCGGGAATGCGAATCGAGCCGCCGCCGTCACCACCTGAGGCCAGCGGCACCAGTCCGCCGGCGACCGCGGCCGCGGAACCGCCCGAAGAGCCGCCCGGCGTTCGCGTCGGGTCCCACGGGTTACGTGTCGTTCCGTGAAGTTTCGTGCTGGTGCAGTTGATGCCGCCGAACTCCGACGCGGTCGTTTGAGCGGCAATGACCGCTCCCGCTGCTCGTAGTCGAGCGACCTGGGTGCTGTCGTACTTGGCCACCCGGTCCCGGAAAACCAGTGAGGCTTCGGTGTGGGGCCACCCGGCTACCGACTCCAGCTCTTTAACAGCCATTGGTACGCCGCCGAAGGGGAGCGCGACGTCTGCGGCGGCGGCCGTGGCGCGGGCCGCTTCGGCGTCGACGAATGAGAAGGCATTGAGGTCTGACTCTTCCATCGCGGCGAGCGAAGCATCGAGCGCTTCAGTTGGACTTAGGGCGCCAGCGCGAAATGCCCCGACAAGCGCACACGCGTCGCCCAGCCATGGTTCGCTCTTCATAGAACCAGACACTATCTACATACTCTGACTTAACGGGGAAGGGGACGGGGGCGCTGTGCGTTCAGCGGTTCTTATTGTGTGTCGCATGGGGTGTTCAAAAGTTCAACAATGCCTTCACGTGGGCAGCCGTTGAATCAATAAAGGGCCACGAAGCATTCGACTCATCGACCAAGAGCCCGAACTCAGTGCAACATAGCCCGACAACTTCGCCGCCACGCAGTTGGCAATCGGAAGCAATCTCCATGAATCGCTCCCGTGAAGAGTCCTTCACGACACCTTGGGTCAACTCCTCGAAGATCATTTCTTGCAGCTCTTGGGTTTGCATTGGACTGGGCTTCACGACATGAATGCTCGCGCGTTCAAAATGTGAAGAGTAAAAATCGCCCTCCAACAAATATTTTGTTCCTAGGAGCGAAAGAGAATGTGCGCCAAGTGCTCTTACTTCATGGACCATTGCATCACGGATATCGAGGACCGGAATCGAAACAGCGCCGACGACGTCCGGATAGTTCACGTGCATGGTGTTCGCGCAGATCGCCAGCACCTTGGCGCCACCACTTGCCAATCGCTGAGCCGATTCCGCCAATATCTTTCCCGACTCAGTCCAGTCGCCGGACTGCTGACACTTCACAATCTCCTCAAAGTTCAAAGAATCAATCAAGACGGATGGTTGATGCCACGCACCAAGCCGTTGAGCGCTGATTTCATTCAAGAGTCTGTAATAGGTACTCGTCGATTCCCACGACAACCCACCTATTAGACCAATTCGCCTCATCGAGAAACCCTAGCCAGCACTCGGTCGTCGAAATTCGTCGTCTTGTCATCCGCCTAGTCGACGACGAACGCGTTGCATTCCTTTACCACCGCGACGTCACGACGGTGCCCCTCGAGAAGCCTCCTTGGTTTGTTGACTTCTTGCCAATGAGCCAATGCTCACACGGCTGAACGCTTTACGCTTTACTCTTTACAACAGTGCAATGGGTTTGAGGTTCAGAAACCGCAACTCGCGTCGTCCGGGGTCGCTTAGCAATCCCGAAGAAGCCACCAGGCAGTCACCGTAAGATGCGAGAATTGCCCGCTGAAATGAAGGAGGCACGGCGTTGGATACATCAAGACCTTTACGAATTGCGCCCGTTCCAATGGATGAGCGCACCGGTCGGGTCCGAGAACTGCTGGACCAGTCCTCCTCGGGCGCGGAGACGGATGCCAACATCTTCACCACGCTGGTCCGGGCGCCCGGACTCTTTCGGCGTTGGCTCCCCTTCGGCGGGAAGCTACTCAACGGGAAGTTACCCGCCCGTGATCGAGAGCTCTTGATACTGCGCACGGGATGGAACTGTCGGGCCGAGTATGAGTGGGCCCAGCACGCGCGGCTTGCGTTGAGCTTGGGCATCACCTCGAGTGAGATCGAGCGCGTGGCGCTTGGGCCAGATGCCGTCGGTTGGTCGTTGTTTGAGGCATCGTTGCTGCGAGCGGCTGACGAGTTGCACGAAACCTCGACGATCTCTGACGTGACGTGGTCGATCATCGCCGAGCGCTACGACACCGCGCAGCTCATCGAGGTGCCGATGCTCGTCGGGCACTACCACCTGGTCGCGATGACGCTCAACACACTGGGCGTTCAACTCGACGACGGCCTCACTGGTTTCCCGCAGTGACCGTGGTCGCGAGAGGAGATTCCAGCGGAGGCCGACTCGTCGGGCGAAAGATACTGGTGGTCGGCGCGGGAACCCAGGCGAGCGATGACGCGAACGCGCCGATTGGCAACGGCAGGGCAATCAGCCTGCGTTGCGCGCACGAAGGCGCGTCCGTTGCCTGCCTGGACCGAGATCTTGGCGCGTCCAAAGAGACGCTCGCGATGATCGAAGCCGATGGTGGGATCGGCTTCGCGATCGAGGCCGACGTGACCAGCGCTCAGGAGTGCGTCCGAGCGGTCGCCGACGCTACCAATCTTCTCGGCGGCCTCGACGGCTTAGTGCTGAACGTCGGCATCGGTCTGGGCAGCGGTCTTACGCACACGACGGCTGATCAGTGGGATCAGACCTTCGCTGTCAACGTCCGATCACACTTTTTGCTCTGCCAAGCCGCGTTTGACGCGTTGTCAACGGCCGCCAGCGACCGCGATTCGTCGGCGGTGGTCTTTGTCTCTTCGGTGGCCGGTCTCAAACCGGGCAGTCGCATTCCCGCCTACGACGCGTCGAAGGCGGCGTTGGCGGGACTCTGCCGCCACGTCGCCGCCGCGGGCGCCCGTCACCAAGTTCGCGCCAATATTGTCGCGCCGGGCCTCATCGATACTCCTATGGGTCGATGGGCCTCGAAGGGTCGACCTAGTCGCGCTACGACGCCGGTGCCCCTCGGCCGCCAGGGCACCGCGTGGGAAGTGGCCAGCGTGGTGGCCTTTTTACTTTCGAACGACGCGAGCTACGTGACGGGACAGGTACTCGCCGTCGACGGTGGACTGAGCACTCTGATTTAGATGGCCCCCACGCCAATGACGACGGATCAGTGAAATGACCAATCTTCGCTACGGACATACTCGAAGGAATGCAGCAAGATGTATTTCGGCGCTAAGCACTTGGCGACGAACTAGAAACTAGTTATCCCAACGGGAGGGCCATGTCAATTTCTTCGTTCGAGCGCTACCCCCTCTTGTTTGGCCCTTCGCCGATTCACCCACTCCATCGACTGACGGTTCATCTCGGCGGCGCGGCGATTTGGGCCAAACGTGAAGACTGCAACTCAGGTATTGCGTACGGGGGCAACAAGACGCGCAAACTGGAGTACCTCGTTCCCGATGCGCTGGCGACCGGCTGCGACACCCTCGTCTCCATCGGAGGTGTTCAATCGAATCACACCCGCCAAGTGGCCGCGGTCGCGGCCCACGTCGGACTCAAGTGCGTATTGATTCAAGAGAGTTGGGTCGAATGGCCCGACGCGGTGTACGACAAGGTGGGCAACATCCTGATCAGTCGTCTCGTCGGCGCTGACGTCCGGCTGGTCAACGCCGAATTCGGGATCGGCTTCAAGGAGAGTTGGGAGGCGGCGCTCAAGGAGATACGCGAGCGCGGTGGCACCCCCTACGCCATCCCGGCCGGCGCGTCTGATCATCCCTTAGGCGGACTGGGATTCGCCAACTGGGCGTACGAAGTAGTGGCACAAGAGCGCGCGCTCGATGTCTACTTTGACACCATCATCGTGTGCTCGGTGACCGGCAGCACCCACGCCGGCATGATCGCCGGCTTCGCGGCACTGAGCCAAGCCGGTGATCGACCCCGGAGGGTGATCGGGATTGACGCGTCGGCCAAGCCCATCGAAACGCGTGATCAGATCGAACGCATTGCCCGAGGTACCGCCGAATTGATTGGTGTGGAACGGCCCTTACGCGCCGACGAGATCCTTCTGGACGATCGTTACCACGCGAATACCTACGGCATACCTGATGAAGGAACGCTCGACGCCATGCGTCTGGCCGCGCGAACCGAAGGCATGATCACCGACCCGGTGTACGAGGGAAAATCGATGGCCGGATTGATCGACTTGGTGTCACGCGGTGAGATCGCGAGAGACTCGACCGTCTTATACGCCCACCTCGGCGGACAGCCGGCGCTGAACGCCTATAGCGGACTCTTCCATTAACTCGAGATCGCGCGCTGTCGGCCCATTTTGAAGGGCCGAGCCGGTACACCGGGACTGCCGAGCTCTGGTAGAAAATGAATCACGATTCCGCGTCATGTGCGCGAGTGAAGCGAGGAAGAATGGAACTTCGAATCTTCTGTGAGCCCCAGCAAGGGGCCACGTACGACGAGATACTGGCGCTGGCACTCGCCGCGGAAGAGGGCGGGTTCGGCGCCTTCTTCCGTTCTGATCACTACCTCCAGATGGGCGCCGTCTCGGGACTGCCCGGGCCCACCGACGCGTGGGTCACACTCGCGGGGCTGGCCCGCGACACGAGGCAAATCCGCCTCGGCACTCTCTTGACCGCGGCGACGTTCCGCTATCCCGGCCCGCTCGCGATCGCCGTGGCGCAAGTTGACGCGATGAGCGCCGGTCGCGTGGAACTCGGCCTAGGGGCGGGCTGGTTCGGGGCCGAGCACGCGGCCTACGGCATTCCCTTTCCCTCCCTCGGCGAACGCTTCGAAAAACTAGAGGAGCAACTTCGCATCATCACTGGTCTATGGGGTACCAAGGTTGGCGAGACCTTCACTTTCTCGGGCGAGCACTATTCGCTGGTCGACAGCCCGGCGCTGCCAAAGCCCGTGCAGTCGCCCCGACCGCCCATCATCGTCGGTGGTCACGGACCCAAAATCACACCACGACTGGCCGCCACCTTCGCCGATGAGTTCAACGTCCCTTTCGCGCCCTACGAAGTGAGCCAGAC
>PKXH01000097.1 GCA_003133405.1 Acidimicrobiaceae bacterium
TGCTCTCGCTCTTCGAACGAACCAGAGAGTTTGGGCTCCTGCGAGCCGTGGGGTGGACCCGTCGCCGGCTCATCGCGCTCCTGCTCGGCGAGAATCTCCTGCTAGCCCTGATTGGCGCCGCGGTGGGCGTGGGACTCTCGTTCGCGGTGATCGCCTTGCTCGAGCGGATCCCTAGTCTGGCCGGTGTACTCCACGCCAACTTCACCGCTGACGCGTTCACCCGCGGGCTCACCACCGCTGTTGGCATGACCGTCCTCGGCAGCCTCTACCCGTCAATCCGGGCGGCTCGGCTGGTCCCGCTGAAGGCGCTCAGCTATGAGTGACCCGAACGGCATGCCGACCACATTCGCCGTCAGGCCCGAGCCGACCGATGAACCGACCCCCAGGGCCGTTGCCGCGAGATCAGACGCTGTCGAACTTCGTCGGGTAACCAAATCCTACGAGCGGGGATTCCGAGCCCTCGACGAGATTGACCTTCGAATAGTTCAGGGCGAGTTCGTGGCCGTTACTGGGCCGTCGGGGTGTGGCAAATCGACCATGCTTCACCTCATCGCCGCGCTCGACACACCCACCTCCGGATCTGTTCTCGTCGACGGACAGGACCTACTGACAATTCACGACCTCAGCGAGTATCGCCGCAACCACGTCGGCTTGGTATTTCAACTCCACAACCTGCTGGCGAACCAGCCCATTGTGGCCAACGTCGAGGTGGTGATGTTTGGGACCAGGACCACCACCCACGAGCGCCGGGCACGGGCGAGTGAACTCCTAGCGCAAGTCGATCTCGCGGGGCGAGAACATCGACTCCCCACCCAGCTGTCTGGCGGCGAGCGTCAGCGCGTGGCCGTCGCCCGAGCACTGGCCAATCGCCCGAGACTCTTACTGGCCGACGAGCCCACCGGTAGTCTCGACTCCGCGTCCGCCGTCCGCATACTCGCCCTCTTCAAGCAGGTGCAGGATACGGGCGTTACCGTCGTGCTCGTCACCCACGACCTCTCCATCGCCGCCGTCGCCGATCGAACTATCCACATGCGCGACGGTAAGGTCGTTGAGGAAGTGTCCGCCCAGCCCTAGAGTAATCAGCGCTCATGACGTTGGGGCGACCCCGCCACCGGTGCGCACCGGCCAGCCGAGCCGGTCGTCACGCACCATCGCCGCGAACCTGGCTGAACGCTTCACTCGCGATCGCGATGCCGTGCTGCGATTCGCGACAGGCTTCTCGGTGCCCTTTACGAACAACCGGGCAGAGCGTGACCTGCAGATGGTGAAACTCCAACAGAAGATCTCGAGGTGCTACCGAACTGAGGCCGGAGCAACCAACTACCTCACGATTCGCTCCTACCTCTCGACCGCTCGAACGCAGGGGGTCAACGTGCTCGACGCGCGACGTGACCTGTGCGAGGGCCATCCCTTCATGCCGGGAGTCGCTCGGGCCCGAACAGCCCGTACGAGCCCGGTGACTATCGCTGACGAACCGCTACCTCGCGGCTGTCGCCGCGCGTGGCTTCGGCACGACGAGTGCTGACATCAGATCTCCGTATTTATCGACACGTCGCACGACATCGTCGGCTTCAAAACGCAAGCCGTTCGCGTCCCCGCTCTTCGCGCACGCGTCGATCTCGCGCCATGTGACGGGCGTGGAGACAGTGGGGTGCGAGCGTGCGCGCAGCGAGTATGCGGCCACCATCGACTTCGAGGGACTGTTCTGACTCCAATCGATGAGCACCTTGCCCTCGCGAAGACTCTTGCGCATGGTGGAGACAACGTCGTCAGGGTGATCGCGCTCGATGAACAGAGCGATCTCGTGCGCTCGTTCGCGCTGGCGATTCCAGGTTGTGCGATGGACGGGCGTGTACAGTTGAAGACCTTTCGACCCGCTCGTCTTCGCGAACAGCAGGTCACGGCCGAGGTGCGCGCCAATCCAGCCCGCTACCCGGCAGCACTCCGNNAGCGTCGGACGATCGCAGATGACCATGTACTCAATCGGCTCGTGGCCGCTCTTCGAGGGGACATCGATCGTGCTGATCCACTCTGGCAGATTGGCGGGAGCGTGCTTCTCATAGAACGATGTGCCCTCGACGCCGTTCGGGTATCGACGCAGTGTCGCGGGGCGGTTCCTAATGTGAGGGACCATCACGTCGGCGATGCGCGCGTAGTAGTCGAGCACCCGACTCTTCGTGAATCCCGTCTTTGGGTACAAGACCTTATCCAAGTTGGAGAGCGACAGCTGGCGCCCATCGACCTCGACCCGAACTCGATCAGGGTTCACGGACGACGCCCCCCGCAGCTTTGTCCAGGCGTAGTCCGCGCCAGGAGGGCTGGCGCAAGATGCCGTCCGGCGTCCACTCCGCGTATTTGACCTCGCCCACGAGCCTAGGACGTACGAAGTGGGCGAGTGTCGTCTCGGCGTGACCGAGCGGTGTTGAAAACGGCGAAGTCTTTCGAGCGAGTGGTGTCAAGAGTTGGAGCAACTTCTCGCGCGCTGACGCCGAAAAGCCCGTGCCAACCTTTCCGACATAGGCGAGTCCGTCGCTCGTCGGTATGCCGAGCAAGAGGGCGCCGAGACTGCCCGTGCGCTCGCCCTTGCCCTGGGTCCACCCGCCGATTACGACTTCTTGGGCGTGGAAGTTCTTCACTTTCACCCAGTCGCCATTTCGCAGTCCAGGAGAGTACGGCGATCGCCGGCGCTTCGCCACGACACCTTCGAGTCCGCGTTCTTCGGCGATCTTCAGCACCTCAGCGCCGCGGGTGTTGGTAATCGAGGGGGGCGTCGCGAACGTGTCGCCATCAAGTTTGAGCGATTCCAGTTGCTCTCGTCGCTCGGCGTAGGGAAGGTTGAGCAATGATCGGCCCTCGAGGTACAAGAGGTCGAAGGCGAAGAAGCTCGCGGGGGTCGTGCGGGTGAGTTTCTCGATCGCCGTCTTCGATGTGAGGTGTAGTCGACGCGACAGCGTTGAAAAGCTCGGATGGTTGTTCGTGTCGAGCGCGACAATCTCGCCGTCGAGGATCGCCGAGCGCGACCCGAGGTGGAGGCCAATGTCACGGAGCTCGGGAAAAGTGGTCGAGAGGCTCTTGTCATTGCGTGTGAGGGCTCGCACCCGTCCCCCGTCGACGTAGACCATGGCGCGCACCCCGTCCCACTTGAACTCGTACGCCCAGCCCTTGTCGCTCGTGGGCAGCTCTCCGGCTAAGACGAGCATCGGTTGTACGTGGTCGGGCATCGGTTCGAAACTCTCTGGTGGCGGGCTCATGCGGTGGATCATCCACTTGTCGGCGCCCGTGGGAAAGAGAACGTATCGGCCCGAGACGCGCTGGCCGTGCAGGACGACCTTTATCTCGCTACTACGCCACTTTTCGGTGTCGTAGGTTCCGTGGTCCCAGATGGTGACGTGGCCCGCACCGTACTCACCCTTGGGGATGTCGCCTTCGAAGGTGCCGTAGTTGAGAGGATGGTCTTCTACGTGAATCGCGAGATGGTTGGTGCCGGGATCGACCGGGAGACCTTTCGGGAGTGCCCACGACACGAGCACGCCGCCTCGCTCGAGTCGAAAGTCCCAATGCAATGCCCGCGCGTGGTGTTCTTGGACGACGAACGTCGGCAGCGGCGACTGCTGAGCGCGGGCCTTCTTCGTCTTGCCCATGGGCTCTGGGGTCTTCTTCGGGTCACGCTTGGCCCGGTAGGCGGTGAGTCTCGACGGCGCAGAGGGCGAACGGGTCGCCCGGGGGTCAGTAGGTCGAGTCATGAAACTCGTCGGCCAGATTTCTTTGCAGGGGGCTTTGCGTCATTCAATGCCTGAATGAGTTGCGCCTTCGTCATCTTCGCGGTGACGTTGATCTTGCGACGAGCCGCACGCTCGAAAAGGTCCGCCCTGGTCATGGCGTCTAGTCCTTGCCGTTCTCGGTGCTCGGCGAGCCTTATCCTTAAACTCTTCTTGGCCGACGCCGCCCTCGCTGCGGCGCGGGAGGGACGCTTCGATGAGCGATCGGCCGACGCTTGCAGCGCGGACATGAGGTCGATGACGTTCGACTGCGGACGTTCCTGCGCGCCAAAGACGACGGCGTGGCCGGCGCGCTTTTGTTCGANNGGTGGGCGCCAGCCTGCGAAAAAGCGGTTCGCGTCGAGGCTCCCAGCGGTAGTCAATGAGCGAGAGCAAGAATCCCCCAGCGGCCCAAAGGAGCAGCACCGTGAGCTGACTTATCGTGAGCCCGTGCGGCGCCGGTGAAAACGCTGCTTCCATTGCGTTGGTGAACGGTGCGACGGGAAGGACACTCGCAAGCTGGTGCAGCCA
>PKXH01000075.1 GCA_003133405.1 Acidimicrobiaceae bacterium
TGGCCCACGAGTCCTTCGAAGATCCCGCTATCGCGCGTCTATTGAACGAAAATTTCGTTCCCGTCAAGGTCGATCGCGAGGAACGACCCGACGTCGACGCGCTCTATATGGCCGCGACCCAACTCGTTGCCGGACACGGCGGCTGGCCCATGTCAGTTTTTCTCTTGCCCGACGGACGACCCTTTATGGCCGGCACCTACTACCCCCCGGCGGACCGATCGGGCCAAGTGGGCTTCCCTCGGCTTCTCAACGCGTTGCGAGAGGCCTGGCACGAGCAACGCGACGTTATCGAACGCCAAGCCGCCGAACTCTCAAAGGCGCTCGCCCGTGAAGTTCACTTCGTCGATCACCTCGCGCCATTTCACGACACCCTTGACCTACCCGCCGTTCGCCGGCACCTGCGTGACGAACTCGTCGCGCAGGTGGACGCCGTCGGCGGCTTTGGCACCGCCCCGAAATTTCCACGGCCCAGTTTCGTCGACGCGTTGCTGGAATTTGATGACGAGGCAACACGGTCGGCGATCGCGCGCACCCTCGAAGCGATGTCGCGGGGCGGTCTCTTCGACCACTTTGGTGGTGGCTTCGCGCGCTACAGCGTCGACGACGAGTGGCACGTGCCTCACTTTGAAAAGATGCTCAGTGATCAGGCTCTCTTGGCCCGTTGTTATCTGCGAGCCAGTCACGTCATGCGCCGTCCCGAGTGGCGAGAGGTCGCGCTGGCGACACTCGGTTTCGTCGCCCGAGACCTACGGGTGGGCAACGCTTACGCCTCTTCGCTCGACGCGGACGCCGGCGGCGTTGAGGGTGCGCACGTGACGTGGACGCCCGACGAGGTCGCTCACGTGCTGGGCGACACTGGGGGCGAAGACGTGTTAGTCCGTGCGCTGTCGCGTTGGAGGATTGAAGCCCCCGGCGCCTTCGACGGTCGGTCCATTCCCCGACTGAGCGACGACGAGCCCTTCACGACGCCTGCGACGCTCCAAGGTGCACGGCGCGCGTTAATCGAGCGCCGCAAGGCCCGCGTGCAGCCGGCCCGCGACGAGAAGATCGTCTTGGAGTGGAACGCGATGATGGCCTCGGCGTTTCTCGCCAGCGACGACGACACGTATTCCGGTCTCGGAATTGACCTACTGCACTCCCTGGCCGACACGCACTTCGTTGACGGCGTCTGGTGGCGCACCCAACACCACCAGGTCCACGCCACGGCTAGCGACGTCGCTTGGCTCGCCGACGCGATGGTTGACGCCTTTGAGTTCAGCGGCGACACGCAGTGGCTCACTCAGTCTCACGAGCTCGTCCGCTACCTCCTCGCGCACTACTGGGACGGCCCCCGGCCGAGCGCGGCGTCGCCTCATCAAGGCGGCGGGGTCTTTAGCCAGAGCGATCTCGTGCGCGACTTATCCACCAAGCCAAAGGAGATCTTTGACGGCGCCACGCCCTCGGCCCACGCGCTCGCCACGCGGGCGTTGGCGCGAGTGGCCCTGTGCCAAGGCGACGACGAGTTGCTGCTCGTGGCCCAGCGGCTCGTCGAACTCGCGGGCACGATATTGGTGAGTCACCCGAGCGCCGTTCCGGATCTGGTGGCCGCGGCCGGTTTCGCCCTGGGGGGCGTCGAGGTGGTGATCCCCGGCGTCCAAGGCGATCTGGCCCATCACGTACGATCGATGGCGATGCCGCGCACCGTCATGATCACTGGTTCGGGACCGTTGACGCTGTTGGATCAGCGAGAAGAAGGCCTCGCGTACGTCTGCCGCGCAGGCGCGTGCCAGCTACCGGTCGCGAGCGTCGAGGCACTCGAGAGCGAACTTCGTCGGACCCTGGGCACGTGAACATCCTGAATCGCGATACCGTCGCGCGGGCCACGAAACGACTCGTCGCACGGATGCCCCAACGTGCCTCGGTGGACTTAGCGGGTGGCTCGACGGTCTACGGACTCGTGCTGGGTTCGACGAACGAGTCAACGACCATCGTCGATTTGGCGAGTCAGGCCATCGTTCGTTGGCGCGTACCGTGGCCCGTAAACTTCGAGACGGATCTCGCCGCTTTTGACGTCGTCGAAGGCCAACTGGCCGAGGACATCGAACGTGACGACCTCGCTCAACCCGAAGCGGTCACCCTGGCCGACTTGCCGCGACGCCTGGGCACGTACCGGGGCCGCCGCGTGCGCGACTGGCTCGAACGCCTCGCCAGCCCAGCCGATGGTCCCCTGTTTGGCTTTCGCGGCCCGAGCGCGCCGTACTGGGAGTTTCGCGGCGAGCGACCGAGCGTCGCGCTGATCGCGGCCGACCGCGGGCCCCAACTCCTTCGTCGACCCGACGACGGTTCGACGTGGGTGCGCTTTGGCTGGTTCGGCGACGACGTGTGGCTGCTCTGTGAAGACGCGCACGCCATTCGAACCATTGAGGCGACGCGACGTACCTTCCTCGCGGGCAAGGATCTCTCCACCGCCCTCGGTTTTCGTCCGACCTACGTGCTCACGACGCTCTCGCGACCCCTGGACGGACACTGTTACAAGAGTTGCACGGGACTACTGCCGCGCGGCTGAGTCCCTACTTGGGCAGTTTGCCAGTGGCGAGCGCTTCGGCCATCGCCCAGCCAAAGACCACAAGACGCTGGCCCTTGTCGGGCTTGAGTCCCTTAAAGAAGCTGTCCGCGCCCTCGGGGACGACCCCTCGGGAGGCGACGTAGTCGAGTCCGCCGACCGGTCCCGGGCTCACCGTCATGACGAAGGACTTGTCGTCAATGGACTTCTCAGATCCGAAACGCTTCGCGAGGCGACGGGCCCACGCGCGGTCTTCCCCGGTCGGTCGGTAGCCCAGTCGCGGCACGATGTCGTCCAGTCCCGTGAAGGCGCGGTAGCCATCCGGCGACGTCAATCGGGCGCCCAGGAGCACGTCTTCATCAGGGAAAGCGAGCAGGGCGCGACGAAACTGGTCGTGCAGAATGGTCTTGAGCGTCTGGTCGGACTTCGCGTTTCGATCCACCAGCAACAGCCCGACCAACAACGACGGCGTGCCGCCAATGCGCTCCAGGGTGCAAAACGAGTAGCCCCGAAGTTTCTTCCCTTCACGCACGTGGGTCACGAGCACCCACTCCTCACGCTGCTTGGAGAGAAAGCCAATGTCAAAGTTGGGCTCTCGGTCAACGCAGAGGTCGGCCATTTCGGCGAGCTCAACGTCACTGAGGGCAGTCGTGTCTTTTGTGGTGACCGTCATTGCCATAGGAAACCATTCTACGGCGATTCACGACCCCCTAAATCAGCTCTACGCTTTGATGACGTTTCGACCGAATTCCGAGCGCAGATCGGCGACCACGCTGGGGATGTTGACGTTAAAGGCGTCGCCCAGGCGAAAGACCTTCCCGGCCGTTCCAGTATCAACGACCACCGGCGAGGAGCCGGGGTAACGCGTCAATATCTCTCGTAGCGTGGCGATGGAACGTTGCGTGAGATCTTCGGGACGAAGGGACAGGCGTAGCTCGGTCCCGGCGCGTTCAACGTGGAAACGCTCCACGTCCACGGCGCTAAAGCGCATCTCCTCCTCGGTGTCACTGAGGAGAACCTTAATCAGCACCACGTTGTCCTTGACCAGGAAGCCGCTGAACCTCTCAAAGGCCGCGACGGAGAAGTTGACCTCCATCGACGCGCCGAGGTCTTCTAATATCACCCGGGCGTAGAGTTTGTTGGCTTTGGTCTGGCGCACTTGTACCTCGGAGAGAATGCCCCCGACGGTCACGGCCTTCCCGCTGTGGGACAACTCCTCGGCCCGCTCTCGAATGGCCAGCACCGAGCCGTCGGTACGGGCCCCCAACGCGGCGCCAATCTCGTTGAGCGGGTGATCCGAGACATAGGTGCCCAGCATCTCTCGCTCAAAATCGAGTTTGACGGACTGCTCGAATTCGAGGTCCGAGAGGGCGACGTCCGTGCCCTCCCAATCACTCTCGGATCCCTCGGCGAAGGCCGCAAAGAGTGTGGTGATGCCCAGCGAGAGATCCTTTCGACGACCGAGCGTGACCTCGATGATCTCATCGACCTTCAACAAGAAGCCGAGACGCGTCACGCCGAGCGAGTCGAAAGCCCCCGCCTTGATCAGGGATTCCATGGTGCGGCGATTCAGCACCATTGGGTCGACTCGGCGAACGAAGTCCTCCACGCTGGCGAATGGGCCACTGGACTCACGCTCGTGAACGATCTTTTCGACCAACGCCTCGCCGACGTTGCGTACCGCGGCCATCCCGAAAAGAATGGTCGAGTCCGACGTGAGCGACGGCGCGTAGTCAGCGAAGGATTCGTTCACGTCAGGCACGCCCACCGTGATGCCCATCAGGCGAGCTTCGTTGAGATAGACCGCAGCCTTGTCCTTGTCGTCTCGAAACGACGTCAGCAGCGCCGCCATGTACTCCACCGGGTAGTTGGCCTTTAACCAGGCGTTCTGGTAGGCGATGAGTCCGTAACCGTACGCGTGACTCTTAGGAAACGCGTAGTCGGCGAAGGGTTCGATCTTGTCGAAGATGTCGTTGCCGAGTTGGCGACCGTACCCTTCGCGCTCGGCGCCGTCGACGAACTTGGCGCGTTGGGCGCGAATCATCTCTCGAATCTTCTTCGAACAGGCTTTACGCAGGTCGTCCGCCTCGGTCATCGAAAAGCCAGCGATCGTAGTAGCGACACGCATGATGTCTTCTTGGTAGATCATCAGTCCGTACGTCTCGGAAAGTATCTCTTCGAGGTCCGCGTGATCGTAGCTGACGTCTTGGCGCGCGTTCTTTCGATCGGCGTAGTCGTTGTGCACGTTCTCACTCAAGGGCCCCGGTCGATACAGCGCCACCAACGCCGCGACGTCGTCGAAACTCGTCGGCGCCAGGCGGCGCATGAGTTGGCGCATCTTGTCGCCCTCGAGTTGGAAGATACCTATCGAATTGCCCTGTCGCAACATGTCATAGACCTTGGGGTCATCGAGCGCGACGTGATCGATGTCGAGGTCCACCCCGTGGCGACGTCGCACGTGTTCCAGCGTGCGCTCGATGATCGCCAGATTGCGCAGTCCCAAGAAGTCCATCTTCAACAGACCGAGTTTCTCGATGGCCGTCGCGTCGTACTGGGTCACTATCGGCGCGCTCTCGGGCGGCGAGTGGGGACTGGCCTTTCGCTGCACTGGCACGTATTCGAGCATCGGTTCTTTCGTAATCACCACCGCCGCGGCGTGGATACCGTCTTGGCGACGCTTGTCGACGAAACCTTTGGCCACGTCGACGACGTGCTTCACCTCCACGTCGCCGTTGTAGAGCGCGCGAAGTTCCGCGGCGTCGCCGTAGCGACCCTCGTACCCAATCGTCGGAGTGAAGCACGCCGCCAGCGGCAGGTCCTGTCCCATCACCAACGCCGGCATCGCCTTGGCGATCTTGTCGCCCAGCTGGGGCGGGTAGCCGAGCACGCGGGCGGCGTCGCGCACCGCGGCCCGGGCCTTGATGGTGGAGAAGGTCACGATCTGGGCGACGTGATCCGAACCGTACCGGTCGGCGGCGTAGCGAATCATGTCGCCGCGATAGCGCTCATCGAAGTCCATGTCGATGTCGGGCATCTGGCGACGACCGGGATTGAGGAATCGTTCGAAGATCAGTCCGTAGCGCAGGGGGTCAATGTCGACAATGCGCAAGCAGTACGCCACGCAACAGCCCGCCGACGAGCCACGCCCGGGACCGACACGAATCCCCTTTTCGTGCGCGTGGCGAATGAGATCCCACACGACCAAGAAGTAATCCGATAATCCCATGTCGGCGATGGCGCCAAGTTCGTAGTCGAGCCGAGCGCGCACGTCGTCACTGAGCGTGTCACCGTAACGATCCCGAGCCCCCTGGTAGGTCAGTTCGCGCAAGTACGTGGTGGCGCCGTCCTGGTGTGACCCCTGCGCGAACGCTTCGGGCAAAGGGAACTCGGGCAGCGCGTCGTTGTCGAATTCGATGGTGACGTCAGCCTGTTCGGCGATCAACAACGTGTTGTCGCAGGCCTGAGGAACTTCTCGAAAGAGGTAGCGCATCTCCGCCGCGGACTTGAGGTAGTGCTGATCGCTCTCGAAACGAAACCGATCGGGGTCGGCGACGCGAGAACCGGTGCCAATACACAACAGGGCGTCGTGCATCTCGGCGTCCTCGTGACGCACATAGTGAAGATCGTTCGTCGCCAGTAGTGGCGCCTTTAGATCACTGGCGATGCGCAACAACTGAGGGTTCGTACGTTGCTGGGCGGCCAGGCCGTGATCTTGGAGTTCAATGTAGAAGTTGTCTCGGCCAAAGATGGTCTGAAGCCGACCCGCGAGCTCGAGCGCCTTGACGTAGTTATCCTGCAGCAGCGCCTGGAGCACGACCCCTCCGAGACAACCCGAGGTCGCCACGACGCCCGTGGCGTAACGATCCAAGAGTTCCCAGTCCAGACGCGGTTTGTAGTAGTAGCCCTCGAGAAAGGCCAGGGAAGAGAGTTCTCGCAAGTTGCGATAACCCACGTTCGAGACGGCGAGCAACGTGAGGTGGTGATAGAGCTTTTGGCCGCCTTCGGTGTCACCACCGGTGTCGTCGATCTTGCCCCGGCGCGCCGGACGGTCGAATCGCGAGTTCGCGGCCATGTAAGCCTCGAGTCCGATGATGGGTGTGATGTCGTGTTGACGGCACGTCTCGTAAAAGTCGATCACGCCGTACAAGTTGCCGTGGTCGGTGATGCCCAGGGCCGTTTGACCGTCCGCCTTCGCGGCCAACACCAACTCTTCGACGCGCGCGGCGCCATCAAGCATGGAGTATTCGGTGTGGTTGTGGAGATGGACGAAACCCTCAGCCATCAGCCCAACCACTCCTTACGCGCCGCAAAACTACACGGATGGGATTTGCACCTTAGTCTGGCCACGCGAGTCAGCACGCAATGCACCTAGAGGTAGGTGCCGGCGCGCGGATCGCCCGAGCCAGGCGGCAGCGAGCGATCGCGCATCTTTTCGAGTTGCGCGGCCGCCGCAGCCTGTTGGGCGAACAGGGAAGCCTGGATACCGTGAAAGAGACCCTCCAGCCATCCCACGAGTTGAGCTTGAGCAATGCGCAACTCTGACTCTGAAGGGACGTCGGCGCTAAAGGGAATCGCCATGCGACTGAGCTCCTCGCCGAGGTCGGGTGAGAGCGCGCCCGAGAGTTCATGGATCGAGATTTCGTAAATCTCGCGTAGTCGCGTTCGTCCCGCTTCGTCGAGGGGCGAGCTCCGCGCTTCGTCGAGGAGTGACTTCACCATGGAACCAATGCGCATCACCTTCGCCGGTTGACTGATGTAGTCGGAGTTCTCGTCGCCGGCTTGCTCTTCGGTCTCGCCCGGGGCGAGAACCTCATCGGGATTCACGGTCACGTTGTCATCACNNGGAAGGGACACCCTGGTCCTAGATAAGATGGCCCCGTGAGAGTATCGACACGGGGGGACTACGCCAGCCGCGCGCTGTTGAGTTTGGCCCTCCGCGAAAATCACGGCTCACCTACGTCCGTTCGCGATCTCGCCGAACGCACCGGCCTCCCCCAACCGTATTTGGAACAGATCCTTTTGAGCCTGAAGGGCGCGGGACTCGTTCGCTCCAAACGGGGCGTGGGCGGCGGCTACATTCTCGCGCGGACTTCAGAGTCGATCACCTTGGCCGAGATCGTCGCGGCCGTCGACGGGCCGATCGCGGCGGGTGACTTCGGCGAGCCCCACCAAGACGGCGCGTGCGATCACGAGGGCCAGTGCGTCTTGCTCGGCGTCTGGGCCGACGTCGGTAATCACATGCGCGAGCACCTTTCGAGCTTTACCCTGGCAGATATGGTCGACCAGGCCCGGGGCGGCAAACCCGTGGCGCGCACCCATAGCGGCTGATGCCCCGCCAGGGACAAGCTCCCCGCGGGGCTTGAAAACTCCTTTACCTCGTGGTAAATTAGTAAGGCGTCCATAGGAGAAATACCCGGCCGAGGACGAATCGGCTTTGTGCCCCCCGCAGAGAAGGAGATTGCAGTGAATACGACCCCCCGCCGATCGGCAGTGAACACCAACGACATGCTGGGTCTTTTGATGCGTGACCTGGACCGTTACCCCATGCCCAACTACGACGAGCAGGTGGAGCTCGCCAAGCGCGTCACCGCCGGCGACGAGGAAGCCAAAAAGCAGATGGTCGCCGCCAACCTTCGCCTGGTCTTGCACTGGGCTCGGCGATACCAAGACCGCGGCGTCGAGATGGTCGACCTGGTCCAAGAGGGAACCTTTGGACTGCTGCGCGCGGTGGAGAAGTTCGACTGGGAGCGCGGCTTTAAGTTCTCCACCTACGCCACTTGGTGGATCCGTCAGGCGTTACAGCGCGCCGTCCAACAGCACGGTCGAACGATTCGCATCCCCTTAGAAGTCGGCGAGCAACTCCAGCGCCTTGAAGCCACGAGCGCTGAGTTGACTTCGTTGCTGGGACGCAAACCCACCGACCCCGAACTCACCGAGGCGACCGGCATGTCCAAGGCCGAGCGCGAGAACCTTAAGGGCCTGGCCGGCGTGACCGCCAGTCTGGACCAGCCCGCGTCCTCGGACTCAGCGACGACCCTGGGCGACCTCGTGGCGCCGAGTCAACACGATTGGGTGAGTGACATCGAACAGACGATGATGAACGACCAATTGCACGGCGCCCTGACGAAGTTGACCGAACTTCAGCGTGACGTCTTGACGCTGCGCTTTGGCTTAAACGGCGCGACCCCCCTGTCGCTACAGGCCACGGCCACGAAGATGGATATCGGGGTGCGCCGGGTGCGCCGAGCCGAGGACGAGGCGCTCGCCATCTTGCGCGACGACTCCAACGTCCTCGCGGCCCACGAGGTCGCTTAGAGTCCCAGGCTCGAAGGAACCAGCGCCGCGAGGTCCAAGGGCAACGCGGCGTGCGTTTCGACGCGTTCGTTGGAACGCGGATGATGAAACGCCAGTGACGATGAGTGCAAGAAGACCCGCTCGTCCTCGAGACGCGCGTCGCGCCGGTGTCCGTAACGCAGGTCGTTGACGATTGGATGACCGATGGTCGCCAAGTGAACTCGAATCTGATGCGTGCGACCGGTCTCGAGCGATAGACGTAACAAGGTCGTGGCGAAGGGCTTGTCGACGCGCCCCATCACTTCGTAGTTGGTTCGCGCGCTTCGCCCGTCCGATCGAACGACCATCAAGGTGGGCGTGCGCGCCGAGCGTCCGATCGGGGCGTCGACGACGCCGCGCTCTTCGTCGATGTGGCCCTCCACCATGCCCAGGTACGTTCGCTCCATCACCCGCTCCGTGAGTTGGCGACTGAGCGAGACGTAGCCTTCGGGGGTCTTGGCGACGACCAAGAGACCCGACGTTCCCTTGTCGAGACGGTGCACGATGCCCGGCCGTGAAGGTTCGCAATGACCGTCGACGCTGAGTTGATGGAGCTGGGGATAGCGCGCGAGCAGTCCCGCCACCATTGTGCCGTCGCGCTGACCGGCGCCCGGGTGCACGACCTGGCCGGGGGGTTTGTTCACCACCACGAAGTCCTCGTCATCGAGAACCACCTCGAGCGGGACCGTCGGGTCGGGGATCACATCGTCGCTCGGGCGAGGCGCCAGCACCGCCACGAGACGTTGACCCTCTTCTAAGGGTGTCGAGGGCTTGCGCACCACCTTGTCATTCACACTCACTGCACCACTGGTCAACGCGTCGTGAGCCCCGGCTCGCGAGAGACCGGTCAACATCGAGAGCACGCGGTCCACGCGAAGGTGGTGCAGGGCGCTGGGAACGTACAGGTCCAGGAGCTCGCCGTCGAAGGCGTCGCGCCCGTCGAACTCACTCATCGCGCCACCAGCCTGTCGCCGCGCAGCGCAGCCACCAACAGTACGACAAAGCCGGCGGTGATCGCGACGTCGGCCAGGTTGAACACTGGAAAAGAGGACACCGCAATAAAATCCGTCACTCGGTGCGGCGAGGCCGCCAGCCGGTCGATCACGTTGGCGAGTCCCCCACCGATCAAGAGGCCAAAGCCGACGCCTGGCGCGCCCCGTCTCGCCAGCACGCCCACGACCAGAACGGCGAGGGCCACGAGGACGGTGGCAATCGTCGCCACGATCGGACCGGAACGGTCAACCGAGAACGAAATGCCGGCGTTGTACTGAAGTCGCCACCATAGGAAGCCCGCCACGTGAACGGCGTGCGTGGCGAGGGCCCGTCTCGCCCAGACTTTGGTCAGTAAGTCGAGAGCGGTGACCACGAGAGCCACCGTGATGACTGTGTAGTTGAGACGAGCGGCTAGACGCTGGCGCGGCACGACACGCAGGTAAACACGGGTAACTGCGCGCGCAGTCGAGGCTGGGAGATGGCTTCGTAGCACTCGTCACAGCGACCGTAACTGCCGTCATCAATACGAGCGAGGGCGACGTCAATCTCGTCAACCTTGAGACGAAGCGCCGTGGCGAACTCCTTTAGTTGATCGCGTTGAATATCCGACGCGACGCTGCTGCCGTCTTCGTCGTCGTACTCCAATCGTTCGCGGTCCACCAACATTTCGTTGGCTTCCGATTCACTCACCGCGATCTGGGCGTTCGTGGCGTCACGGGTGACCAGGAGCAGGCCGCGCAACTCGGCCAAGAAGGCCGTGTCGTTGGCGTAGGGCTTCGAGTGCATCTTGCGTTCCAGCGCCTCTTGGCGCTTGCGCTCTTCGGCGTCGCGACGTTCTTGGCGCTTGCGCTCTTCGGCGTCGCGACGCTCGATCTCGCGCAACTTGCGCAGTTTCTCCGCCTCGATCCCCTTGCGCTTGGCTTCGATCTCGCGTTGTTTCTTGGCCTCAATCGCCGCTTTCTCACGCGCTTTTCTCGAAACCTCACGCTCCTTCGCGGCGATCTTGGCTTTGGCGTCGTGCTCCTTTTTGGCCCGCGCCACCGCTTGGGCGCGCGCCTTTTGCGCGGCAGCCTTCGCCTTGGCGCTCGCACGGGCCTTGAGCTCACGCTCCTTCTTCGCCTTGGCAACGGCCTGGGCGCGTTGACGAGCGAGCGCCTTTTGGGCCGCGGCCCTCGTTCGAATCTCCCGTTCCTTCTTCGCCTTGGCAACGGCGAGCGCCTTCGCCTTCTTTAGCGCAGCGGCCCTCTGGATCGGAGTTTGGGCCTTGTGCTTCTTCGCCGGCGTCCTCTTCGCTGACGACTTCTTCGCTGGCGCCTTGCGGGTCGGCGCGCTCTTGGCGGAAGATTTCTTCACGACGAGCTTCGCGACAAGCTTTTTCGTCGGCGTTTTCTTCGACCGGCTCTTGGGAACCGGCGCCCGCTTTTTGGGGGTCTTTTTGACTACTTTCTTCGCGACAAGCTTTTTCGTCGACGCTTTCTTGGTGACCTTCTTCGAGAGAACCCTCGACGCACTCTTTTTCGCGCCCCCCCGCTTGATGGTGGCTGTTTTAAAGGCTTTCGTGCTCGTCGGCATACTCAACTCCTCGGGTTCCTAAGAACAAGTGCCCGCCGACACTACCAGTCGAACGCGAAGTTACTGACGTTCGTCGCGAGAAGCTTGATCGAATTTCAGAACCTGACCGATAGTGGGCTGGGACGAGACGGGCGCCGGCGCCGGTGGCGGGGTCTCAAGAGGGCGCGGCGTCATCGTCGGGCGCGACGCCACGGCGCTCGGCGCCGACGGTGCCAAGGGGGCAGAGGGAGCTGAATGAGCGGACGAGCTCTGGCGAGAACCACCGGCTTGCAGCGACGTTTCCACCCATCGCGTGAACTCCGCCAGTACTTGCGCGATGCGCGTGCGCTCCGCCTGAAGCTGGTGGGCCAGCGTGTCCACGTCTTCGCTTAGGCGCTGCTTTAGACCGTTGAGCCGATTCACTTCGTCCTCGGCCCGACTGCGCGCCTCCGCCACGATCTCTCGGGCGCGCTCCTGAGCGGTGACGGTGAACTCACGCGCCTTCGCCTCCGCCTCTTGTTGAGCCTGATCGATAAAGCGCTGCGCGAGGGCGATCATGGATGTCACCTGCTCGGCATCGGCCGCGCCACCGGTTCGAATCGCGGGCGCGCTCGGCGTGCTGAGGGGAGGCGCGCCTCGCACGTCGAGTTGACTGATTCGTTCCGCGGCTTGACGAAGTTGTTGGCGTTGCTGCTGGGCGAGGTCCCTCAGTTGGCGAACCTCGAGTGAGAGTCGCTCAAGAAACTCGTCAACTTCGTCGACGTTGTAGCCCTTGAGACCGACCTTAAAGGCCACCGAATCGATCGCGTCAAGAGCCGAAAGTGCGTTGTCTGTGCTGTCCATGCAGCCACCATAGTGCTCGAAGCACGACGCGGTTGGGGATTTAGAACTTAGATAATGACGTTAATCACTTCCAGCGCGACCACCGCCACCAACACCGACAGGTCGATGCCGACGCCCCCAAAGTTCGGCCGAGGAAGGATCGATCGCAAGGGGCGCAACACTGGTTCGGTGAGCCGCGCCAAGACCCGCTTCGTGGCGGCTAACGCGCCGTCGCGATTCGCGCTCGGCAGCCAACTCAAGACGGCCGCAATAATCAAGATCCAGATATAGAGCGTGATGAGATCGTGGACGAGAATCATGCCTGGTCGTACGCGTGATAGTTTGCCGCGCGCAACCGCTCTTTCGTCTCGGCGCTGACGTGCATGCCCTGGGGGCTGACCAGATAGACGCCGCGAATGAGCATCTCGATCTTGGCGTTCAGCGCGTAGGCCGTGCCGGCGGTGAAGTCCACGAGCCGTCGCGCGAGTCCCGGGTCGACGTCAAGGGTCGTGAGCACGACCGCCCGATTCGCTCGCAGCAGATCAGTGATGCGGCGCGAGTCGTCGTACGTGCCCGGCGCGACCACCGCCACGTCTCGCTCCGGGGCGAACGTTGAGAAGGCCCGCGACGCGTTCGGGTTGGCGATGGGGCGAATGCGTGACGCGCCATTCTCGCCCTCGAGCACCGAGATCGAGCTCGTGCGCCGTGGCCCCGTCGAACCCGGCGCGCGAAAGGGCGACGGGTTCGCCGGCTGAGTGGGGAAGGTTCGAGCGACCGGCGCCGGCGTCGGGGACCACTCGGGTGCGACCTCCTCGGGCTGATCGGAAAAGGGGCGAGGCGAGTTGCTCGGCCCGTACTCGCCGTAATCGTCTTCGACGAGGCCGAGGAACCCGAGAAAACCCCGTAACTTTTCTTTCATCCACTTCTCCTTGGCGTCAGCGCCCAGAACTATGTTAGGTCAGGCGGCCCTCGCTCGACCGAGGACCGAAGAGCGCACGGCCCAGACGGACTTCGGTGGTGCCCAGTTCACAGGCCTGCTCCAAATCGTCGCTCATGCCCATCGAGCGCTCCACGAGACCCCATTCGTTGGCCAACGCGATCGTGGCCAAAAAGGCCCGCCGGGTCGCCGCATCGCCCGGCGGCGCCACCACCATGAGTCCGCGCACGATTAACCCCAGCGCCCTCGCCCGTCGAACGATCTCTCCCACGTCGCCCGGCGCGGCGCCATTGCGCCCTCGGTCCTGGCCGTAGTCCACCTGGACGTCGATGACCTTCCCCGGCGCGAGCGCCGCGATCCTCTCGAGTTCTTTCACGCGCGCGACGGTGCTCAGTACGTCAGCACAGCGCACCGCGCGCGCGATCTTATTGGACTGCAGCGTGCCCAAAAAGTGCCACGAGACCGCGGCGTCGCCCGCCGCCGCTCGCTTCTCGCAAAGTTCGTCCACGTAGTTCTCGCCAATGTCGGTGATGCCGAGTGCCAGCGCGGCGCTGACGTGCTCCACGCCAAAGGTCTTGGTAACCGCGACCACGCGCACACTGGTGGCGTCACGCCCGCTGGCTTCAATTCGTTCGCGCACCCTCGCCAGGTTGGCGCGTACGCGCTCGAGGAGCTCCGCGTTATCGAAGGAAGCTGGGGAGATCGTCATCGCCACCGACGTCAAAGAAGTCATCGCCGGTGGAGGTGAAGATGTCGCTGCGCGGACCTTCAGTCATCGACGGTTGACTCGTCGTGACTTTGGCCGCACTCTGATCGAATCCGGCCGCGATCACCGTCACGCGCACCGTCTCGCCGATCGAGTCGTCGATCACGCTGCCAAAGATGATGTTCGCGTCGGGGTGGGCCACCGAATGGATGATCTCCGCCGCCTGGGTGACCTCGCTCAAGGTCACGCCCGAACCGCCGACGATGTTCATCAAGATCCCGCGCGCCCCGTCGATCGACGCTTCGAGCAAGGGCGAGGTGATGGCGGCGCGCGCCGCGTTCACGGCCCGACCCTCACCGGTCGAACTCCCCACGCCCATGATGGCCGTACCGGCGTTGCGCATGATGGTGTTCACGTCCGCGAAGTCGGTGTTGATCAGCCCGGGCACGGTAATGAGGTCCGTGACCCCGCGCACCGCCGAGAGTAAGACGTCGTCGGCGATCTTGAAGGCATCGAGCATCGAGGTATCGGGGGCCGTCACCGACAGCAGCCGGTCGTTGGGGATCACGATCAAGGTATCCACCTTGTCGCGCAGTGACTGAATCCCCTTCTCGGCCTGGGTCGCTCGACGTTTGCCCTCGAAGGCGAAGGGACGCGTCACCACGCCAATGGTCAAGATGCCGAGGGCCCGGGCGATCTCGGCCACCACCGGTGCGGCGCCCGTGCCCGTGCCACCGCCCTCGCCGGCCGTGATGAAGACCATGTCGGTGTCCTTGAGGGCCTCTTCAATTTCGCCGCGGTGATCCTCCGCCGCCAGTCGGCCGATTTCGGGGTCGCTGCCCGCGCCCAGGCCTCGAGTGAGATCGCGACCGATGTCGATCTTGAGATCGGCTTCACTGAGCAACAACGCTTGCGCATCCGTGTTGGCCGCGATGAACTCGATGTTCTTCAGTCCCGAAGTGATCATCCGATTCACCGCGTTCGCTCCGCCGCCACCCACGCCAATTACTTTGATTACGGCGTGGTAGTTGCTCTGATTAAGACTCATGGGCTCCCCTTGGCTACGTATCCATTGTTACCGCCTTCGCGGGGGCGGCGTCGCGAACAGTCACTGAAGGCTAGTCAGTGCCTACATCATGGTCAAATGACCCGTTTTCACGACTTCGTCGGCGGTGTCACCGCCAACTCGTCGGGCACCGTGACGTCAACGACGTCGCCCGGCGCGAGGGTGCTGTGCGCGATCACCGACGCGATGGCGACGAACTTGGCGTGAAGGTTCGTCGCGGGTCCGAGGACAAAACTTACCGGGGTGGTCATCTTTAGCGTGACGACACCCTGCGCGTCCTCGGAGATCACCGAGACCTGAGAGCTAAAGGCCCGGGGCAGCTGGCTCGCCACGTAGGCCGCGCCTCTGCCGGCCCGCGTGTAGGGCCACGTGGCGTTCGTCGGGTGTAAGTACGTCAGTGTGGGCAGATTCGCCGACAGCGGGGCGGGGCCGAGCGCACGTCCGGCGTCGTCGACGAAGTCGAGCACGTGCGCCGCGCTGAACGCCACGGCCACCGCCGCGCTTTCGTGCACACTCACCACCACCGAGTTCGGCCAGTGTTTGGTGACCTGCAGGGTGCTGATCCAGGTGAAAGAGGCGAGGTTCTTCTCGATCTGAGCGTCGTTCAACCCAATCATCGAGGGATGGCTCGCCAGGCCCGAGGCCGCGAGCACCGCGGCGGCGGACTCGTGGCGCAGCCCCACGAAGGTGACGTGTTGGACCCGAAAGTAGGACTGGTTCAAGGTCCACTGCGCGCCGAGCGCGAGGGCCGTCACGACCAGCCCGATGCTGAGCGTCCACTTGGTGAGTCGACGGAGGCGCCGCCGGGGCCGCGTGGGGCGCTCGCTCTTTGCGCGCCGGGCCGAGGAGGCGTTGCCTCGAGACGTTTGGCGCGCGCGCGCCGGCGAGCCGGCGACGAGGGTGGCGCCTCGACGACTCACGGCGTCACCCCAAAGCCCACGAATCGGTGTTCGCTGATCAGCGAAACGCCTGAATGTTCTAACACCCGTTCGCGCAACAGATTCATCAGGGCGTACACGTCATCGGCGCTGCCCCCCGGCTGAGCTTGAATGAAGTTCGCGTGCTTCTCGCTGACGTGGGCCGTTCGAACGCGCAGTCCCTTACCCCCGGCCGCCTCGATGAGGCGCGCCGCGTGATCGCCGGGGGGGTTGCGAAAGACGCTGCCGCCGTTGGCGCCCCCGGGCTGGTGCTCGCGACGCCAGCGCACGACCTCGCGCACGCGCCCTTCGGCCGCCGCCGCCTCGCCCCGCGAGAGCGCCAGGGTCACCGAGAGCACGATGTCCCCGGGGACGAGCGCGCTGGTTCGATAGCCGAGGCCCAGTCGGTCCTTCGACCACGACGTCACCTCACCGGCGCGCCAGATAGTGGCACATTCGATCGAACTGGCCATGTCTGATCCGTGACCACCCGCGTTCATCGCCACCGCGCCGCCGAAGGTACCAGGCACCCCGACCGCCCACTCGAAACCAACGACGCCGTCTCGGGCCAGTCGGCGCGCGGCGATCGGCAGGTCGAGTCCGGCGCCCGCGTCCACGATGACGCGCTCACCTTCATCACGCCAGGACATCGTGGCGAACTCGCCCGAGAGATGAACGGCGAGCACATCGTGCTCACCGTCCTGGACGAGCAGGTTCGATCCGTTGCCCACCGTCACGAGGTCGAGCCCACACTCGCTCATCAGCGGCGCGAGCTGCGCCAGATCATCGCGCGACGAGAGCGTCACGAGGAGGCGCGCGCTGCCGCCCACGCGGTAGGTGGTGCGCGCCCCGAGGGGCGCGTGCTGCTCGACCCGCGATCCGCCGAGCGCCACCAGGTCGTCGACGGCACTCACGTCAAACCCCCGGGCAGCATGCCAACGATCGTGCCGACATCCCCCGCGCCGAGCACGAGAATCACGTCGCTGTCGCCCACCAGGGCGTTGAGCGACGTGACCACGTCGGCCAACTCGGCGCGGTACGACGTGTCCATTGATCGGTCGTAGCGCCCGAGGGCGTCCGCCACGACCTCGCCCGTGACCGACGTGGGATTGGCCTCACCGGCGCCGTAGAGATCGGTCACCACGACGTGGCGCGCGCCCTCAAAAGCCGGCGCGAACTGCTCGAGCAGCGCCAACGTTCGCGTGACCCGATGGGGCTGAAAGACCACCGTCACCCGTTCGTAGCCGGCGGCGCGCGTGGCCTCGAGGGTCGCGGCGATCTCACCGGGCAAGTGGGCGTAGTCCTCATAGACGTCGACGCCGCGCCACGCGCCACGGTACTGATAGCGCCGCGGGGCGCCCACAAAGTTCGACAGACCCGCCACCACCGCCTCCTTGGCGATGCCGAGCGTGCGCGCCAATACCGCCACCACCGCGGCGTTCGCGACGTTGTGCGCGCCCGTGACGCGCAGCGAGATCGCCAGCGTCTCGCCCGGGCCCCGCAGCACGAATGAGGCCCGTCGACGTTCGAGCTCTAAGTCGCTCACGCGCCAGTCAAAGCCCGGCGAGGTCCCCACCAGCACGACCTCGCGCTGCAGCGTCTCCAGCACGCGCGCGACCCCCGCGTCCTCACCCCACGCCACTACCGGTCCGCGGGTGCGAGTCAACAGGTCCGCGAAGGCCGCCTCCACGCCGGCGAGGTTTCGATAGTGATCGAGATGATCGGCTTCGACGTTCAACAGGCCGATCGCGAAGGGCGCCAACTCACTAAAGGTGCCGAAACTCTCATCCAGCTCGACGATCAGGTCGCCGTGGCCCCAGTGGCCGTTCGCGCCCACGCCCAGCACCGGGGCGCCGACGAGCCATCCGTCGTCGCGGCCGGCCGCGAGCGAGACCTGGACCATCATCGAAGTCGCGGTGGTCTTGCCGTGCGTACCACAGAGCCCGATGACCCGCTTCATGGTGGCCAACTCGTTGAACGCGCCCGCTCGAGTGACCAGTCGTACGCCCGTCGAGCGGGCCGCGCCCACTTCGGGGTCGTCCAGCGCCACCGCCGGCGACCAGGTCAGCACCTCAACTCCCTCGACGTGGCTCGCGTCGTGACCGACGAACGTGGGGATGTGGTGCGCGCGCAACTCCTCGAGCACCGGGGAGTCCACCGCGTCACAGGCACTGACCGACGCGCCCATTTCGCCGAGCAGCAACGCCAGGCCGCTCATGCCCGTGCCCCCCGCGCCCATAACGTGCACGCGTCGATCCACTTGGAAGATGCTCACGGGCCCGCTCGAAGCTCCACGATCACCGCGGCGATGGCGCGCGCCGCGCCGGGCCGCGCCAACGTCCCCGCGCCGAGTGACATCGCTCGCCACGTGGCCGGCGCCGCCAACTTCTCGAGCCGCTCGTCCAACGCCTCGCCGGTGCACTGATCGTTTCGCAGCAGCACCGCGCCCCCGGCGCGCACCACCGCGTCGGCGTTCTTCGTCTGGTGATCGTCGGGCGCGCCGGCCAACGGCACCAGGATCGACGGAATCGACAGCGCCGTCAGTTCCGCCACCGTCGTGGCCCCGGCGCGACACACCGCGACGTCGCACACTCCCCACAGCTCGACCATGTCGGCGAACGCCACGACCCGGTAGTCGAGTCCACTGGTCGAAGGCGCGCGCGAGCGCACGCGCTCGTAGTCACGTTGACCGGTCACGTGAAGGATCGCCCGATCCCGTCGCGACGCCCACCTCGTGGCCAACTCACTGACCGCCTCGTTCACGCGCAAAGCGCCCAGCGAACCGCTCATCACCACCACCACGACCTGTTCGGGTTCGATCGGGGGCGTCGCGGCCGCCTTGGCGAGCACCCGGGCCTCGGGGGATCGGTCGAGGTGTTCGATCGCCTCGCGCAGCGGCGCACCCGTCACCACCACGTTCTCCCCGGGCGAAGGAAACGCGCAGCATCGCTTGGCGGCGTAGCGGGCAAACCTCCGCTGGGCCGCGCCGGGTGTCGCGTCGAGCTCTACGAGCACCAGGGGCGTGCCCCAACACCGCGCTGCGAAGGAGACCGCGAAGGACGCGTACCCGCCCACCGACACCACCACCGAAGGGCGCCAGCGCTTGACCAAGAAGAGGGACCCCAACACCGCAACGAGCAGGCCCAGCGTCGCCGCGACGTTACGCCCTAAGTCCGCCACGCGCCGCGAGCGTTGCAGACCGCGTCCCGGCAAGAGGGTGAGGGCAACGTCGCCCCCGCCGAGTAGTCGCCGTTCTTGGCCACGGCGACTACCGACGAAGCGAAGGTCGCCGCCCGATAGACCGTGTTGGCGCAGCGCCTCGGCGATTGCCTGCATCGGAAAGACGTGCCCCCCAGTCCCGCCGCCGGTGATGATGACGGGACCGGCCATTAGTGCCCCTGTCGGTAGCGGCCCGCGACCGGTTGACGTTCAGGGGGACGAGGACGCGCGCGCTCGACGGTCTTTCGAAAATCCGTCAGCCGGTACTCTCGGATCGTGAGGTCGCCCGCGCGACTCTTGTCGTGGGCGATGTTATAGAGCAGTCCGACCGCGAAGAGTTCGGTAATCAGCGCCGTACCCCCGTAGGAGAAGAAGGGCAACGGTACGCCCGTGACGGCCCACCACCCCACCACCGAAGAGATATTGATTAACGCCTCGACGCAGATCCACGTCGTGATGCCCACCGCGAGCATTCGATAGACCTGATTCGAGCACTGCTGGGCGATACGCACCGACACCATCAAGAACGCCACGAACAACGCCAGGACCGCCAGCGCGCCGATGAGGCCGAGCTCTTCGCCGATGATCGTGAAGATGAAGTCGGTATGGGGGTTGGGCAACAGCCCCCACTTCTCGCGGCTGTGGCCCAGTCCCAGTCCCGTCACTCCCCCCACGCCCAAGCCGATGCGCGACTGCAAAAGTTGATAGCCGCTGCCGAGCAGATTGGTGTTGGGGTGCAAGAACGAGAAGAAGCGCCGGGCGGCGTAGGGCTTGACGAGCAGATAGGCCCCCACGGCCACGCCCGACAGCAGAACGATCCGAACGAGCAGACGAGAAGAGAGCCCGGCGACGGCGAGCATCGACACGGCGATCGCCAGCACCACTGACGTGGTGCCGATATCGGGTTCGAGCACGATCAAGCCACATCCCAACCAGATGGGCGAGGTCCAGATGAGCAACTGTCGCCAGTTGTTCAGTTCGTCGTGATGGTGCTGGACCAGCCACGCGATAAAGATCACGCAAAAGAGTTTGAACAGCTCCGACGGCTGCAGGTTGATCAGGTGCAGGTTGAGCCAGCGCTTTCCGCCGTTCGTCGTGACGCCCACGGCCTTCACCGCGAGCAGGAGCACCAGGCCCACCACGATCAGCAGGGGTGCGTGACGTACCAGTTTCTCGAGCCGCACCCGCGCCGCGAGGTAGAGCGCGAAGACGCCCAAGCACAGGTAGGCCACGTCGTGCGCCATGATCGAAAAGGCCGCGCCGTTGGCGGCCTGACCCTCACTGGCCGAGGCGACGAAGATCGTGCCAAAGATCACGAGGGCCGTGGTGATAGCGATCAGGGTCCGGCCCACGGCGCTCCCGCGAGGCAGCGGCTGAACGAAACGGTGGGCCGCCTGACGCGTCGACACTCACGCCACCTTGGCGATCTTGAGAAAGTCGCCGTAGAAGATGCCGAGCCCGAGCATCGCCAAAAGCCCCGCGAGAATCCAGAAACGGATGAGGACCGTGGTCTCGGGCCAGCCCCGAAGCTCGAAGTGATGGTGAAAGGGCGCCATGCGAAAGACGCGTCGGCCGAAGAGACGAAAGCTCACGACCTGAAGGATCACCGAGGCGGTCTCGGCGACGAAGAGTCCGCCAATGACCACCAGCAAGAGATCGAGATTCATCAAGAGGCACAGCGCCCCCAGACCGGTGCCGACCGCCAGTGATCCAGTATCGCCCATGATGATTCGCGCCGGCGCCGCGTTCCACCAGAGAAAGCCGAGACACGCGCCCACAAGGCCCACCGCGACGAGTCCGAGATCGAGCGCCGCGTGAAGTTGGTAGATCCCAAAGTGGCGAAACTGCCAGTAACCGATGATGGATAAGACGCCGAAACAGAAGGTGGCGGAACCGGCCGCCAGACCGTCCAGGCCGTCGGTCAGATTCACCGCGTTGGACGTTGCGATGATGACAAAGACCGCGAGCAAGAACCAGCCCGTCGAGGTCAAGTTCCATCCGGGCAGCGAGAACCGAGTGAAGGAGAGATTGGTCGACGTGTGCACCCACGTCAGCGCCAGCACCGCGAAGACTCCGGCAATGACGAGCTGACCGATCAGCTTGCCCAGTTTGTTAAGACCCAAATTGCGAGCGTTACGAATGGCCACGTAGTCGTCCACGAAACCCAAGAGTCCCGACGCGACGATGACCAGTACCGCCAGGATGCCCGCGCGCGTGAACGGGAACGACGTGGCGACGTGGCCCATCAGGTAGCCGAGCACCGCGGCCAGCACGATGATCACCCCACCCATGGTGGGTGTGCCCGCCTTATGGTGATGGGTCGAGGGACCGTCTTCACGAATCTGTTGGCCGAGAGATCGGGCCCGCAAGAATCTCATCCACAGCGGCGTGAGCAGCAACGCACAGAGGAATCCGACGCCGCCCGACTTCATCAAACTCAACATGTTCGCCTCACTTCAAGAGCTCCTCAGCCACGACACGATCATCGAAGGGCAACACCAGATCGCCCACCGTCCGGGTCGATTCGTGACCCTTGCCGGCGATCACCACGACGTCGCCGGACTGCGCGCTGGCCAGGGCGCGAACGATCGCCTGACGACGATCGGGTTCGCGAACGACTTGGGCGCCAGGCGCCGCGCCCACCAGCACGGCATCAATAATGTCATCTGGCCCCTCGGAACGGGGGTTATCCGACGTCACGATCGTCAAATCCGAGTTCGTCGAGACGACCCGACCCATTTCGGGCCGTTTGGTCCGGTCTCGATCGCCGCCCGCGCCAAAGACGGTGATGATTCGCCCGCCGGGCTGAAGCTTTCGCACGTCGCTCAAGAGTCGTAACAGACCCTCGGGCGTGTGGGCGTAATCGACAATGACGGTGACGCCTTCGCCATAGAGCACGTCGAAGCGCCCGGGGATCGACGCCACTTCGCCCATCGACGCCGCCACCCGCTCGTCACTCACGCCAAGGGTACTCATGATGGCCATCGCGAGCAGCGCGTTGTCGACGTTGTAATCCCCCACGAGGGGCGAGTTGACGAGGTGACCGCGCCAAAAGAATGTCGAACCCCGCAGGGAGCTTTCGACGTCGACGGCGTCACGTCGTGAGACCCGCGTCACCGGCAGCGCGGTCATCTCGGCGAGACGCTCTCCGTACGCGTCGTCGGTCCAGATGACGGCGCGCTTGGCGTGCTCGGGCGTAAACAGTGAGGCCTTGGCCAAAAAGTACTGTTCCATCGTGTCGTGATAATCGAGATGGTCGTGGCTGAGATTGGTGAACGCCGCGACACAAAAGCGCAGTCCCGCCACGCGACGTTGATCCAGCGCGTGACTCGAGACCTCGATCGCGACGAGAGAATCGGGCGTCGCGGCATCGAAACGCACAATCAGCGCGGCGAGGCTTCGATAGAGTTCAGGCGCCGCGGGGGTCGTTCGAGGGTTGGTCAACGTACCGATACTCGCGGCGTTCCAGGACAACGCGTGGGCCAACGAGCCCACGAGGGTCGTGACGCTGGTCTTGCCATTCGTTCCGGTGACCGCGACCAACTTGGCCCGGGTTTCGGGATGCCCCACGACGGCGGCACTGGCGTGCGCGAGGAGGGCGGGCAACTGCGTCGTTGGCACCACGACGACGGGAACTGAACTCTCAACCGGCCGATCCGACACGACACAGACGGCGCCACGCTCCGTCGCGTCCTTGGCGAACTTGGCCCCGTGTTGGCGAGTGCCGGGCATCGCGAAGAAGAGCGTACCGGGCTCGCACTGGCGCGAATCGATCTCAACGCGCGTCACTTCAAGACTGCTCGTCGACACGTCGAGCGAGACGTCGTCCAGGATGTCGCCGAGTTGCATCACGTCACGTCCGACGAGAAGCTGGCGCCCACGCCCGTGAGGGGTTTCTGTTGGACACCGTTGGAAGGAATTCCGTAGTGGTGCAGCGCGTACGACATGACCTCTTGGAACACGGGCGCCGAGACGGCGCCGCCGTAGATATCCGTCAAGGGACGTTCGATAACCACGATCATCGAAAGTACGGGGTTGTTCGCGGGCGCGAAACCCACGAACGTGGCGTTGTAGTTGCCCGAGAGCAGCAAGTCGCGTCCCGGGTAGGGCATCGACGCGGTGCCGGTCTTGCCCGCGACGCTGTAGCCCGGGATGATGGCGTTGGTGCCGGTCCCGTTGAGGACCACTTGTTCGAGCATCTTGATCATCGTGGCGTCCACGCTCGTTGAAAGCGCGACGCGCGTGATACTCGCCGGCGTGGCCTTTAACGCGCCGTCGGCGTAGATGTAACCGCGAACCAGTTTCGGTTCGACGAAGACCCCACCGTTCGCAATGGCGTTGTAGGCGTCGAGCACTTGGATGGCGGGTACGGCGTCAACCTGACCGATGGGCAGCGCCACTTGGTCGCTCGCGTACCAGTTGGAGGCATTCACGAGCAGGCCCGACGTCTCGCCGGGGTAGTTCACCGAGGTTGGCTGACCAAAGCCCAGCCGTTCGACCTGGGCCAGGATTCCCGCTTCACCCACGCGGGTACCCACCTCGTAAGTGCCGATGTTGGAGGACTGGGCGAGCACCTCGGTCGCGGTCAGATGTTCCACGCCGTGACTCTCGGCGTCGTGGAAGAGTCGTCCGCCCACCACCACCGAATTGGGCACCGAAAAGACGGTGTTGGGCGTGATGAGACCGGCCTGGAGCGCCGCGGAGAACGTGACGACTTTAAACACGGAGCCCGGTTCGTACGCTTGTGAGAAGGCCAGGTTATTGATCGTCTGCTGAATGCCGGCGACGCCCACGTTCTTACCCCACGTGGAGATCGGACCGAGAACCCCGGCGGTGGTCTTGGTATTGACGAGCGACGCGTCCGCGAGAATCTCGCCGGTCTTCACATCCATCACGACGGCCAAGCCCGTTAGTCCATCAGTGGTCGCTAACTCTTGGGCCAGATCACGCTCCGTGACGTACTGAAGTGAGGAGTCCAGTGTCAGTTCGAGACCAACGCCCGGTTTGGCTTTACGAATAACCGCGGAGTGCGAGGCCGGTAGATTGACGCCCGAAGAAGAGACGAACTCTCGAGTGATCCCCGTCTGGCCGGCCAGCACCTTTTGATACTGGTATTCCAGGCCCGCTGATCCGGCCCCATTCGCGTTGACCCCACCCAGCAACGACGTCGCGAGCGTGCCGTCCGGGTACGTGCGCACCGACGAATTTTCAACGACGATACCGGGGAACACCAGCGACGCCACCCGGCGTCCATCGGCGAGATCGAGCTGGTTGTTCACAATCACGTAGCCACTCTTCTTCGAGAGCAGTGCCGTCAACTTCGGCACCGGTACGTGTACCAGGGGGGACATCGCGGCCGCTTCACTTGCCGCGTTCGAGATCTGAAAGTCGTCGGCAATAACGAGCGACGTGGGTCGCGACACCGCCAACGTCTCACCGTGACGGTCGTAAATGCCGCCACGCAGGGCCGTCGTCGTGAGATCCACTCGAACTTGCGCGACAGAGAGTTTGGCGTAGTGCGCGTGGTCGAGGACCTGCAAGAAGATGAGGCGAACGCCCAGCGCTCCGAAGGCCAAGGCGAGGACCGCGCGCAGCAAGAGAAGGCGCCGCCGTCCACGGGGCTTGACCGGTCGTGGATCGTTGGAGGCGCGTACGCGACTATGCGTCGAAGTCTGATGCGTGCTCACCGACGCGTCCTTGATGTTGCCGGTGCATAACCCAAGAACTTCGGTAGGGGCAGGGGCGCATCAAGAGACGTCGACGGTACTTGGGTGACCGAAGTGGGATCAACCAAGTGCAACGCCCCGGCCTGGGTCGCAATCTGGCTCGGCGCGGACAGATTAGTGAGGGAACCCACTTGTACGGCGAAAGTTGACTGCGCTTGTAACAATTGGCTTTGCAGCGAGTGGATCTCTATCTGACGATTAGCTTCGACCATGCTCCCCGCGAGGGACAACGCGAGAGCGAGCACCACGATAATGGCGGACTTTCGCGACGTCGAGGTGCCTCGCCACCGTCGCGCGGCGACATCGCGTCGCGGAGCCCGAGCGCGATGTGACGCGGAGGGCGCGGAGGGAGTCTTCGGACGCAGTGGCCGGCGCGTGTCGACGCGGCGCGGAAAACTAATGACGCTCACGGCGCCACCTTTCGAGCAATACGCAGTCGAGCCGCCCGGGCTCTCGGATTGAGCGCGATCTCGCGCGGATGGGCCAACTGCGCGCTGGCCCGAACGACCTTGACGCGCGCGATGGCGCCGCACACGCAACCCAGCTCGGGCGAGCAGCGACACCCTCCGCGTTGTTGGTCAGCCAGAAACGTCTTGACCGCCCGGTCCTCGCCCGAATGGTACGAGATCACCGCCACCACGCCGCCCACGCTCAACGCGTCCAGAGCCGCCGCCAGACCCAACGACAACTGTCCTTCTTCGTCGTTGACGGCGATTCTCAAGGCTTGGAAGACTCGAGACGCCACGTGACCGCGGCGACGCACGGCCATAGGAACGGCGCGTTCCACCGCTTCGGTCAGCTCGAAGGTCGTGCGCGGTTGACGTTCGATGACCGACTTAGCGATTGCTGCGCCAAAGCGCGTCTCACCATTCTTTCTCAACAGATCCGCCAATTCGTGTTGATCGGCTCGGGCGAGAAACTGCGCTGCGGTCTCGCCTTTCGTCGGATCCATGCGCATGTCCAAAGGCGCGTCGGCGCGAAACGAGAATCCGCGGCTCGACTCGTCGAGTTGGTGAGAGGAGACGCCCAAGTCCATCAAGACACCCACGACCTGCTCACCGGCGAGAAAGTCGCGGTGGTCGCGAATGACACTGCCCAAGTCCGCGAAGGTGGCCCCGACGACGCGGACGCGATCGCCGAAAACGCGAAGTCGCGCTGACGCCGCGGCGCGCGCCTCGGGATCGCGATCAATGCCGAGCACCCGTAAGTGCGTGACCGATCCCAGGATCGCGGAGGCGTGTCCGCCCCCGCCCAACGTGGCGTCAACGATGACCCCAGCCGGCAGGCTGGCAAATAACTCGACGAGCTCCTGCGCGAGTACTGGTTCGTGGTAACTGTCCTGGGCCATCCGCAGCCTTTCAATCGTGACAACGGGCGAGAGGGCGGAGGAGGTGTCTCGCCACGCTGTCACGATTGCCAGGCTGCGCGTGGTCCGCGGCCAGTACTGCTTGAGCGCTCCCTTCACTAGTCACTGCCCTGCTTAAAGATCTCTTCGGCGGCGTTTACCTTCTCGGCGTAGGTCGCGGGATTCCAAAGTTCGACGTGATCGATCGCGCCCACCACTAAGACGTCACCAGCCAACTGTCCGTACTCGCGAATAGCGCCCGGTAGAGCAAAGCGACCCTGCTTGTCAAACTCGACGTCGGATGAGTTCGCCGACCAGTAGCGCACCTGTTGGCGTTCCGATGATCCGCCCACACGACTCTGTTGGAGTCGCTCTTCCATTTGACGCGAGAACTCCCCCGGCGTCCACAGCGCAATGCATCCTTCCGTGTTCGGGCTTAGGTGGCCGCCGCGTTCGAACTCCACGCGAAATTTGGCGGGCAAGATCAGTCGGCCCTTGGCGTCTAGCGTGTGCTGAAACTGACCCACGAACCCGAGCATCGCTGTCCCTTCGTGGGTTCACCACTTTCCCCCACTTCGTGACACATTACACCACTCTTAACCACTAAACGCTAAATTGACTGGTCTTTGGAGGTTTTTGACGCCCTCGCCACCCCCGGGTCGTAAGGGGTCGGGCACACCGGTAGGGGGCGGACCCCCAGGGAACTACGGAGCGATCTGAATCACCCGGAAACGCCAGGGACCGCTACCCGTGCGCATTTGCTCCAGCAGCCCCTTGGGATCGCTGAGACCGAGGGGGCCAGGGTCCTGGCCCTCAAGAGCGTCACGCAGACCTGGGGGCACCGCGGCAAGATACTCAATGACGTCAGCGGTGGGCTGGGCGGGCAAGACCGTAGAGAGCAGCACCCCTTCGCGGACCCTCCACTGGGTCACGCCCACGGTCTTTCGATCGCCCACGAATACCTCCCCGGGGCCCCGCCCCGCGAAACAGACCACCCGAAAGGCGGGGTTACCCTCCAGGGGACCAACGTGTACGGACACGGTCTCACTGGTGAAATGACGTAACTCGCTGGCCCACCACCCACCGGCGCGAATCGAACTGACGTGAACGTCGCTCGACCATCGTGAATCGTTCAGCGGTATCCACCAATCGATCCACACGTCATCAGGTCGCAATAAAACCAGTCCTCCGCCGCCGCGACGGCGCCGCAACGACGTCGCACCGAGTTTCGACGAGTCGACAACGCCAGGTGACTGATTTCCGCCCAGGACCAATGTCGGACGAGTGACGTGCGCCGCGAACATTGTGGCTTCGTCTTCACCGCGAAGCGTGCTGTAGTCGATGAGTTCTTCGAGCGCCTCGGTCACGACGCGCGAGGCAGATACGGCGCCCAGAGCGGATCGGGATCGGGCACGTGCCGCCATCGCCACCAGGGTCCGTCGGGCACCCGCGGCTGAAAGTGCAGCCGCCAGCCGATCTCTTCGACCAATCGATCGCCCTTTTGCATGTTGTGGCGACGGCAGGCAGCGACCACGTTGGTCCATTCGTGGCGTCCACCTCGCGATCGCGGAACGACGTGATCAATGGTGTCGGCGTGCTCCAAGCAGTACGCGCAACGGTAGCTGTCTCGCAACAACAGCGATCGCCGGGTGAGCGGCGGCGTTCGAATTTTGGTCGGAAGTTTGACCATTTCGTGCAGGCGTACGATCGCGGGAATCTCCACGACAAGGCTTGCGGAGCGACAGACCTCGGGTTCCTCGGGCATGGCGATCGGCTCGGCTCGCCCGGCCAGCATCAACACGACCGCGCGACGCTGCGAGACCAATTGCAGTGGCTCAAAGGTGGCGTTGAGCAAGAGCACGCGACCCACGGGCGGTACCTACCGTCCCACTCGTTGGCGACGGGACCATTTGGCGAAGCTCACGACGTCGTCAACGCTCAAGGCTCGAGTTAGCGAGCCGTTCGCGGTTATTAGTCGAAAGTTCCAGTACTCGCGATCCGGCAGTGGCAGAAACGGCGCACGACGCCACCAGTTCGTGGCTCGAAGACGCCACGCGGCCGCGGCGATGACCGGCGCTTGCGCCGGATGGCGAAGGAGATGGCGAAGGAGCGGCTTGATCTCAATCCCCTTCACGGCGAACCTCGCCAACCCACGAGAGCGGCGCCGAGCAGCGGCCCGTCGACGCCGAGCCGCGAGCGGCGAATTTCGACGTCGTGCGAGTACGACATCATCGCCGTCGTGCGCGCCGATTTATTCGCTTCGGCAAAAAACTCGTCGCCGTACCCCAGCGCCACGGATCCCGCGACGAAGCAGTGGCGAAAGTCGAGAACCGAACTCAACATGCCCACCGCTCGACCGACGAGTTCGCCCGTTCGCAGCCGCGTGGCCTGGTCGGCCTGGTCGGCCGGTCGCCCGGTACGTGCTTCAATGGCCCAGCCCGACGCTTCCGCTTCGAGACACCCGTAGGCGCCGCACGAACACAATGCACCATTCGTCACGACGTTCAGGTGGCCCACGTGGCCCGCGTTCCCGGTGTCGCCGTCGAGCAGACGGCCGTTCAACACCAGTCCCCCGCCCACGCCCGTGGACACCACCATTGACAGATACGACGTCACGTCTTGCGCAGCGCCGAAGACGCCTTCGGCTAGCGCGAGTGCGCGCGCGTCACCGTCGACGTGCACGTTGGCGTTGAGGGCGTCGCGCAACGACTCACGCAGGGGAAACCCTCGCCAGTTCGGAATGTTGAGCGGCGACACCGTGTCGCCGCCGCGGGTCATCGGTCCCGCGCAGCCCACGCCGATCACATCGATACGTTGATCGCCTCGAACTCTGCGCGCCAGCTCCACGAGTGCGCCAAAGAGATCGGCTGGATGGAGGGCGACGTCGAGACGACCTCGAGACTCAATAGCCCCGTCGGGCGCCACGATCGCGGCCTCAAACTTGGTAGCCCCGATGTCGAGGGCCAGGCACGGAGACGCGTCACGCGCGCCCCCGGAGGCGATCATTCGCTCTTATGGCGATGACGCGACAACCAGTCGCGGAGCGAACTGGTTCGAGGACCATAGTTCGCTTGGGCGTCGTCGCCCTGGCCGGAACTGGTGATGTCCCGCCACGACGCACGCCCCAATTTGCGAGCGTTTCGCTCAACGACAACTGCGGAGATGAACATTAAGGCCACGCCCACCAGCCCCAGGGGGACCGAGTGCGAAAAGAACAGGACCAAGATGGCCAATCCGACAAGAAAGCCCACAACGCCCCATCGAACGCGACGTCCACTGTGGGAGTAAATATTGGTCTCGCGGACATTCTTGGCGAAACGGGGATCCTGCTTGGAGAGCGAATCTTCCAACTCGGCCAGGATTTTCTGCTCGTGCTCTGACAGAGGCATCGCGTCTCCTTCCGTTTGTCCTAACGGTACTTTATCCGTCGCCAACCAGCGTTCGCACGTCGCGCTGGGCATTTCCGTCAACTAGAAAGCAGAAAATCCCAAAGAGGTTCGTGGCGCGCCCAACACTGCACGTGGCGACGATCTGCACCGGCGATACCTGCCGTTCGCCTATTGCCGAGGTCGTCCTCAAACACTTCGTGGCCACCGATCCTCTGCTTAAAGTTCACGTCGTGGTCACCAGCGCCGGTACGGCCCGCTGGCACTTCTGCAGCCCGATGGACCCGCGAGCACGCGCCGCGCTCGACCGTTCTGGCCTGATGCTGCCGGGTACGAGTGCCACCTCCGCCAGTGCCGCTTACAGCGCGTTGCAATCTCAGCGCAGCGCGCCGTGTTCTACGTTCATCCTTCTCATAGCCCCGGGTACTCACCGGGTGCGTCAAAGGCCAGTGGCTTGACGCCGATTCCTTCAGTTATGTGCGCCTTTTCTCGTAGCGGGATCTCTTTCATGAACAGGCTCACGATGAACGCCACGACTGCAAAGGGGACGGCGACAACAAAGACGGTTTGGAGAGTATGGCTAAAGGCGTTGATAACGAGTGCACGTTCCGCAAGGGGCAAGTGATTTATCTGAGAGGGATTCTCCGATATGTTGCCGTTGCCCAAGAGTTTTAATAGAGCCGGCGACGCAGTGGCGCGAAGTTGGCTGAGCAGTCGACTATTGAACACGGCACCGAGCACCGCGACGCCGAACGCTCCGCCAATGGTGCGAAAGAACGTTGCGGTCGCAGTGGCGGTACCAAGTTGCGCGTGGGGTACTGAATTCTGTACCGCGACGACGAGGACCTGCATGACGAGCCCCATACCGAGGCCGACGACAAACATTCCAATCGCCGCGTAAATAAACGAGGTGTGGGCACCTAACTGAGCCAACAAGGTCAGACCCACGGCCAAGACCGCGGAGCCGACGATGGGAAAGATCTTGTAGCGACCGGTACGAGTAACTAGTTGACCGCTCAACACAAACGAAATAAGCATGCCCCCGACCATTGGCAAGAGTTCGAGACCCGACAACGTGGGCGACGCACCGTGAACAATCTGTAAGTAGAGAGGTAAGTACACAATCGAGCCGAACATGGTGAAACCTATGACGAAGCCCACCGCGGACGCCGCGTTGAAGGTACGGTTGCGAAAAAGGTTAAGAGGAATGATCGGCTCGGTGGCCTTCGCTTCTACAAAGCAGAAGATGATCAGCAAGATCGCACTGACAATCGCCAAGCCCAGAATGGTGATTGAACCCCACGCATACGTAACGCCGCCCCAGGTCGTCATCAGAATGAGGCCCACGACACCCGCCGAAAGCAGTGACGTCCCCCACCAGTCAATTTTGTGGCGCACCTTCTGGGTCGGAATGTGTAGCACGATGGCGATGGTGATGAGCGCGACAATGCCGATCGGCACGTTGATGTAGAAGATCCAGCGCCATGACACGTGCTGGGTGAACCACCCGCCCGCGAGGGGACCAAGAATGCTCGAGAGCCCAAAGACGGCGCCAAAGTAACCCATATAGCGGCCACGTTGGCGAGGCGGAATGACGTCACCGATGATGGCCTGGGAACCGACCATTAACCCACCCGCTCCAATGCCCTGGATTGCTCGACAGATGATCAGTTCAATCATGCTCTGGGAGAGTCCCGACAACATCGAGCCGACGAGAAAGACGATGATCGCGAGTTGGAAGAAGTTCTTTCGACCGTAGAGGTCGCCGAATTTGCCCCAGAGTGGCAACGAGATCGTGGAGGTAATTAAGTACGCCGTAACGACCCATGACAAGTGATTGAGTCCGTGAAGATCACCCGCAATTGTTGGGAGCGCAGTCGCCACGATGGTTTGATCGAGCGCCGCCAGGAACATTCCCAGCATGAGGGCGAAGAGTATGACCAGAATCCTCCGGTGCTCTTCTTTCGAAAAGTCGTGCTCTTCGGGCGCCTCGATGCTGCTCACATCGTTAATCACGGTAAATCTCCATTTCAGACGTCAATATTTCGGCGAACCGGCTCAGTGAAGCGCTGAAGCTCCGAAGTTCTTTGCTGGTCCAACCGTCAAATAGTCTGGCCAGTCGCTTCCTTCGCGCGTCGAGCACCCGCTCCAACGTCTCTTCGCCGTCGCTCGTCAACTGGATTCGCGTCGCACGTTTGTCTTCGAGGTCAGGCTCACGCGACACAAATCCGAGACGCTCAAGTTGTTGAACCTTTCGGGTAACCGCGGGTGCGTCAATGCCGAGAACCTCGGCCAGTTCGGTAACGCGAAATGAAACGTCGCTGTGCATATGAAGTTTGTATAGCAGCGCCGCTCCAGCCCGGTCGAGCCGAACACCCGCTTCTTGGAGCAGGTGCTCGTGCGCTCGAACTTGAGTGAACGCTCCAGCCAAGACCTGCAGACTCTCAGCCATGCGTTCCAGGTCATCGTCCGTCGGAACGAGTAGTTCTGAGCTGTCCCCAAATACAGTTGCTTTCGGCATACAAGTATTCTAGCGGCCCAGTTCGCCTCGTGACCTCTCGGATCGGAGAAAATAAAAGGAAGCCGTCAAAGGTTCGAAGGGTCCGGCTACGTGAACACGCACTGCCGGCGTTGGGTGTCGAACTTAGTTGGAGAAACGACGCGTTTATGACCATGCGCGCCGCCACCGTGGCGCTTTTAATGAGCACGCTCGTCGCGGCATTCTTGGGCGGGCACTACTGCGCTCGCATGGCCCTGCTGAGTAAGTTGAATCGAAGGACTATGAAAACGCGACTAACCGACCTGTTGAAGATTGAACACCCGGTGATGCTGGCGGGCATGGGCGGAGTCTCCTACAGCGCTTTAACGGCGGCAGTGTCCAACGCTGGTGGTTACGGATGCCTTGGCGCATCAACGATGTCCAGTGAGCAATTAGCCCACGAGATCGCGTTAACCAAAGCGCTGACCACAAAACCTTTTGGCGTGGACCTCTTGACGGCGTTTCCCGACACGCTGGTTCACAACGTGGAACTATTGATCGAAGGCGGCGCGAGCACTTTTGTCGCCGGGCTGGGCGTGCCGCGCCACGTCATCGATCTCTGCCACGATCACGGCGTCCTCGTCATTTCGATGTGCGGCAAAGTCGAACACGCCAAACGGGCCCTCGACGCCGGCTGTGACGTAGTGGTCGCCCAGGGTACCGAGGCTGGTGGCCACACCGGCACCGTGGCCGCGATGCCCCTCGTGCCACTCATCGTCGACGCGATGCACGGCGCGATTCCCGTGGTCGCCGCGGGCGGGATCTTCGACGGTCGCGGCCTGGCGGCGTCGTTGGCCCTAGGCGCCGACGGCGTCTGGATCGGCACCCGGTTCATCGCGACGCCCGAGGCGCGTGCGATACCGGGCTTTCGCGAGAGCATCCTGGGCGCGCGCGAGGACGGCACCGTCATTTCGAGGGCCTTCAGCGGCAAGACGATGCGCGTGATCAAGAACGACACGACGGACCGGTACGAAGCCGATCCCTCGTTGCTAAAGAAGTTTCCTGAGCAACTTTACGTGTCGCACCGAGATGGGACGTTCCATCTCGGCGGCGACGAGACGACCACGGACATCGATCCGCGTCGCGAAGGGTACCCGGCCGGCCAGGCGGTCGGGGCGATCAACGAACTCGTTCCCGCGGGCGAAGTGGTTCGACAGATGGTGGTCCAGGCCGAAGAGATTCTCGCGCGACTTTCGACGCTTTGACTCGTCATGAGACCCTACGAATACGTCGCGTCCTTTCGCCCAGTCCGCCGCATCGAAAGTGATTCCATGGCAAGAGGGACGCGCTGGAATTCGCCATCGCCCTAAGGTTGCTCCGTGACTACGCCCCGAGCCGATGAGGACACCGTCGTTTCGCTCATTCGTGGCGCCGCCAAGCGAGTGACCGTGGCCAAGCGCACGGTGGCCGAGGTGCTGGCGAGTACCTCGGGTCACCTCACGACCGATGAAATCACGCACGCGGTGCAAGAGCGCCTGCCCGACGTCAGCCCCTCAACGGTGTATCGGATCTTGGAGGAGTTTGAAGAACTCAATATTGTCGTGCACGCCCACTTGGGCCAGCACGCCGCGGTCTACCACTTGGCGGGCGCTGTCCACGGCCACTTGACGTGCGAGGACTGCCAGGCAACCTTCGAGATTCCGGCCGCTCACTTTGACGCGTTAAGCAAGAAACTGCTCACGACGTACGGCTTTCACCTTGATCGTCACCACATGGCGCTCTCAGGTACGTGCGACGCGTGCCAAGCCGTGCGTCACGCCACGATCGCCACCAGGCCTGACTAGCGTCCTCTGGTCAGTGTCTCCGGTAAATCGCGCAATTCTTACTGGACGCTTAACGCTCGTGCGGGCCAGTTAACTAGATTGGATACTCCATGATAAAAATCGACCACCTCACGAAGCGCTACGGCAAGACGCTCGCGGTGGACGACTTGGACTTCGAGGTGCGACCGGGCGTCGTCACTGGCTTTCTGGGACCCAATGGCTCGGGTAAGTCCACGACCATGCGCATCATCCTTGGTCTCGATCACCCCACCAAGGGCAGCGCGACCATCGAAGGCAAGCGCTACGGCGAGTTGCGAGATCCTTTGCACGAGGTCGGGGCGCTGCTCGACGCCAAGGCGATCCATCCCGGACGCAGTGCGCGCAATCATCTTCGAGCGCTCGCCGCGTCGAACCGCATTCCCTTCTCGCGTGTCGACGAAGTGCTCGAGTTCTCCGGTATCGGTTCGGTCGCCGATAAGAAGGTTGGTGACTACTCGCTAGGCATGAGTCAGCGTCTGGGTATCGCGGGCGCCCTACTGGGCGATCCGGGCGTGCTGCTCTTCGACGAACCGGTGAACGGACTCGACCCGGAGGGCATTCGATGGATCCGCGAGTTCTTTCGCTCGCTCGCCAACGAGGGCCGTACCGTCTTCGTCTCTTCGCACCTCATGAGTGAGATGGCCGTCAGCGCCGATCAGATCATCGTCATCGGCCGGGGCAAATTCATCACGCAAGGTTCCGTCGACGCCCTCACGGCTTCGGCCAAAGGTACCGTCTTCGTACGCGGGGCCAACCACCCACAGCTCCTGGCCGTTCTCCGATCGCACCACGGCGTGGTCAACGAAGTCAACGACGAGGGATTAAGCGTCAGCGATCTGACCTCGGAGCAGATCGGTCAAATCGCGTTTGACGCGGGTATTGCGCTCTACGAACTCACGCCGCAACGTGCCTCGCTCGAAGAGGTGTACATGGACCTCACGGCCGACGCCGTGGAGTACGGATCCACTGGGTCGCGCCATGAGTAGCGACGTCACGCTCGGTTCAACGATTCGATCCGAATGGATTAAATTTCGCACCGTGCGCTCGACCATCATGGGCGTCGTCATCACCTTCGTTCTGACCATCGGTCTAGGCGCATTGATTACGACGGCCGTGCGCGCGCACTGGCACTCGATGGACCCCGTCCGTCGACTGACCTTCGACCCGGTGTCGGCGAGCCTGAGTGGCATACTCTTCGCCCAATTCGCGGTCGGCGTGATCGGCACCCTCTTTATCACCAGCGAATACTCCTCGGGCTCGATCCGCACCACTTTGGCGGCGATCCCCAACCGACTCGAACTCGTCTGGGGCAAGTTGGTCGTGCTGGTCGCGTCGATGTTCGTTGTCACCGAGATTGCGTGCTTCATCACGTTCATGATGGGTCAGGCGATCTTCTCCGGCGTCGTGCCGACGGCCTCGCTGAGTAGCGGCGCCGTGCTTCGAACGGTGATCCTGGCCGGGGTCTACCTCACGTTGCTTTCGGTGCTGGGCTTCTCGTTGGGTCTCATCTTGCGCCAAAGCGCCGCGTGCATCAGTGTCTTTACCTCACTGTTGCTGATCCTGCCGATCATTGTCTTTCTATTGCCCCAGAGTTGGCAGAACGACATATCGAAGTACGAACCGAGCGAGTTGGGCCACGCGATGACCTCGGTCACGGCCCAGTCCAACGACTTCGGTTCGTGGACCGCGTTGGTCATTTTGAGCATCTACGTCGCGGTCGTGTTGGGCGTCGGCACCACGATGTTGATTCGTCGCGACGCCTGAGCCACGGACGCGACGTTCTAGGGTGACGCCATGGAACTGAGCGAGGCCCTTCGAACCACCGGCTCGGTGCGGGAGTTCACGGCACGTCCGGTTGACGGCGCACTGCTCTACGAAATACTCGACGAGGCCAGATTCGCGCCCTCGGGCGGCAACCGCCAGGCCTGGCGCGTGATCGTGGTGCACGACGCCACGCAGCGGCGAGCCATCGGCGAGGCGTATCTCGACGCCTGGCACGACTACGTGGCGCACCTGCTCGCCGGGGTGGTCCCCTTCTCGCCACTGGCGAGCGACGAGGACCGCGTGGCGGCCGAGGGCCAGCGGGCGGCCGCGCTCGCCAAGTCGCGTCCCGACGGATTCGCCGAGACGTTGGCTGAGATCCCGGTGATGCTCGTAGTTTGCGTTGACCTCGGCGTGCTCGCCGCGACCGATCGCGATCTCGATCGATACCAGTTCGCCGGGGGCGCGTCGATCTACCCCTTCGTGTGGAACATCCTGCTCGCCGCGCGTAGCCGTGGACTCGGCGGCGTCATGACCACCATGGCGACGCGCAACGAGCCCCGGCTCGTCGAAATACTGGACCTGCCCGCGAACTACGCCGTGGCGAGCGTGGTCGCCCTCGGGTACCCGCAGCGCCGCCATACTAAATTGACTCGCAAATCGGTAAGCGAATTCACGACCATCGACACGTTCGGCGGCGCGCCCTTTACCTCCTAGGCGCCGTCGCGACCGAAGATCTCGTTCGTGTCTTGGCCGAGCGCGCGCGGACCTCGGCGAATTATCGGTCGTCGCCCGTCGATTCGCAGTGGCGTGCGCATGCTCTTCGTCTCGCCCGCGGGCGCGCTCATCGTGCCCACGAAGTCGCCTCGAACGATCTGGTCTTGCGCGAACGCTTGGGCCACGTCCAGAATCGGCGCGTAGGGCACGCCCGAGTTCGCCAGTGTCGCTGTCCAGTACGGGGTCGCGTGAGTGAGGAAGACACGATTCAACGCGCGAGCAAGCTCCTCTCGGTTGGCTACGCGTCCGGCGTTCGTGAACCACTGTGGGTTATCTTCCAACGTTGCGTCGGCGAGAACGTCGAGGAGCTTGGCGTACTGGGCGTCGGTGCCCACGGCCAGGAGTAGAAAGCCGTCGGCGGTGGCGACCGGCCCGTAGGGCGCAATGCTGGGATGGTCGTTGCCCAGACGGACGGGATTCACATTGGTCGAGAGGTACCCTTGCGCCTGGTTGATTAACGCGCTCATCGTCGATTCGAGCAGTGGCACTTCAAAGTGACGACCCGCTCGGCCCCGCGATTTCTCATAGAGCCCGGCGACGAGCGCGATGGCCGCGTAAAGCCCCGTCACCACGTCGGCCAGCGGCGCGCCGACTTTCACCGGGGGGCCCTCGGGCTCCCCGGTGACGCCCATCAGGCCGGATCGGGCCTGGACCAAGAGATCGAAGGACGGCTGATCGGCGAGCGGGCCCCCTTGCGTGGCGGGCGTGACGCTGACCCAGACGCACTCGGGGTTGCGCGCACGAAGTCGCTCGATGCCGAGCGCGCGATTCTGACTGGGCAGAAAGTTCTCAACCACGGCGTCGGCCAATTCGACGAGTCGCGCGACGTCCGCGAAATCTCGCTCGTCTCTCAGATCGGCCACCACGTTTCGCCGATGACGGTTGACCGCTAAGTAGTACGTCGCGTCGTCGCCGAATCGCGGCGGCGCCAGAGCCCGAACCGGATCGCCAGCAGGACTCTCCACCTTGATGACGTCGGCGCCAAGATCGCCCACGATCATCGTGCACAATGGTCCGGCCAACACCCGCGATAGGTCCAAGACGCGCACCCCCTCAAGTGGCAGACCGGTGCCGACGTTGGTCGGATCGAGCTCCCACGCCATCAAAGGACCTTGGAGAGGAAGCTCCGTAGCCGTTCGGACTTGGGTGCGCTCAAGACCTCTCGAGGATTCCCCGACTCTTCGATGACGCCTGCGTCAAGAAAGTACAAAGTGTTGGCGACCTCTCGAGCAAAGTTCATCTCGTGCGTTACCACGATCATCGTCATGCCGCTGAGCGCGAGGTCCTTCATCACGTCAAGGACTTCACCCACTAGTTCTGGGTCGAGCGCCGAGGTTGGCTCGTCAAAAAGCATCAACTTGGGTTCCATCGCCAGGGCCCGGGCGATGGCCACGCGCTGTTGCTGACCGCCCGAGAGTTGGCTTGGATAGTTTTTCTCTTTGCCATCGAGGCCGACGCGAGCCAGAAGTTCACGCGCTTTCACTCGAGCGTCATCGGGTTCGACACCCTTCACTTTCACCTGACCAATCGTTATGTTCTCCAAGACAGTCAAATGTTGAAAGAGATTAAAGCGCTGAAAGACCATGCCGATGCGAGAGCGCTCGGCGCAGATCTGCTTGTCGTTTCGTTCATAGAGCTTGCCCCCGCGAGCTTCGTAGCCAACCAAATCACCGTCCACTCGAAGTTCGCCCGCGTCGTGCTTCTCAAGGTGGTTGATGCATCGAAGCAGCGTGCTCTTTCCAGAACCGGAGGGACCAATGAGGCAAGTAACTTCACCACGCACGACAGTAAGATTTACGCCCCGCAGCACCTCGACGCCTCCGTACGATTTGTGTACATCGCGAACTTCGACCATTGGATCGCTCATCGCAGCGCTCCCACCGCGCCCCGTGGCGTTCGAAACTTAGAGAATATTCCCTTTGCGTCGCGGCGAAGCCGCTGTATCGGCGTTAGGGGCGGAGTGCGCAGCGCTCCTTTGGCGAAACGACGCTCCAAGTAGTACTGGCCAATCGAGAGGACGGTAGTAACCACGATGTACCAGAGACTGGCGACGATGAGCAGCGGCATGATGAGGTAGTTGTTCGCATAAATATTCGTCGCGGCCCCCAACAACTCAACGACGCCAATCACACTCGCCAGAGAGGTCGTTTTGAGCATCGAAATGACCTCGTTGCCGGTCGGTGGAATAATCACTCTCATCGCCTGGGGTAGAACAACAAATCGTAAAGTCTGTCGCCGAGTCATGCCAATTGACGAGGCCGCTTCAGTTTGACCTTCGTCGACCGAAATCAATCCCGCACGAGCAATTTCGGACATGTAGGCCGCTTCGTTCAACCCCAGAGCTACCAAGGCCGCGGTGAACGCCGTGAAGACCGACACGGTACTGAAATGATAGAACGTGACGTTCGTAAAGGGAATGCCGAAACTAATTACTGGAAACAGAATCGCGATGTTGTACCAAACGATTATCTGAACCAACACTGGCGTACCGCGAAAAAACCAGGTGTAGGTCCACGCGGTCGCCGAAAGTAGACGATTCGTTGACAGTCGCATGACGGCAATCGTCACTCCCAGGATGACGCCGACCAGCATCGACAGCACTGTCAATTCCAGAGTAAGGAATAGGCCATGAAGAATTTCAGACGTGAAAAAATATCGCCCCACGATGTCCCAACTGAAGCGCCACTCGGATAGTTCATGGCACTTTCGCACGCCGCCGACTAAGTGACAGGCGTACTGACCGGTCGGCAACTTAGAGAAGAGCGTGTGGATCAGCATCGCTACGAAGACGATGGCGATCGCCGCCGCGATCCACTGACCCACGTGACGAACGGGGACGACCTTTACGGTGGCGTCCCCGTTCGTAGTCATGTTCATGCGTGGACTAGTGACTCTTAGGAGAGGGCTCCATTGAGAACAATCTCGCTCGAGGTCAACGCACCGGCCGTCTCGTGGTACTTGGCCAGAATCGCGTGATAGGTCCCATTCGCGATCAACGTCTTCATCGCGGCTTGAATGGCCTGGGCCAACTGCGCGCCGGCGGTGGTCTTGGGTGTGGCAATTCCATAGGGCGCCACGTTCACCGCACTACCGAGAACCTTGAACTTTCCTTTGCTGGTAGCCGCGATATAAGCCGCTACTTGGCTATCAACGAAACCAACGTCCGCCTGGCCCGACAACACCGCCAAATTGGCCGTCGTCTGTGTTGGGTATCCCGTAATTATGATCTGCTTGCCGGCCGGACACGCCTTCGACGCTTTTGTAGCGTCTTTCTGCTCACTGGTGTCCGTCTCCACTGCAACCTTCAAGCCGCAAAAGCTCTTGAAGCCTGTAAAGACAACCTTCGAGCTCGACTTCGCGTAGACGCCTTCTCCCGCCTGGTAGTAGTCAACAAAGTTGACTTGCAGCTCGCGCGACTTCTCGTCGGTGAACGAAGAGTTACCTATCTGGTACCGGCCGGACTTGATGCCGGCCAGGATTGTGGCAAAGACTGCGGCGTTCTCGTTGATCTTGATGCCGAGGGTCGTGGCGACCGCCTTCATCAAGTCGACGTCAAAGCCCACCATGGTGGTGCCGACCATGTATTCGTCGGGCGCGTAGGTGGCGTCCGTCGCCACCTGAAGGGTCGTGTGCTTATAGGTGGTCGGCACCAACTTGGCGTCGACGGCGTTGTAGGTGCCTTTGGTGGAGGCGGCCCCGGCGACCACGCTGGAAGCCAGCATCAGCGAGCCAATTCCCACCATGACGAGTACCTGACGAACCCGCGATATCCGCTGCATGAAATCTCCCTATGTGTTCTGTTCCGCCGTGTGCGGCGTCAGGCCACCATTGATACCAGATTTCGGCGAAGGACGAGCGGCGGGTGGAGATCAGGCGTCAAAACGTGCATTCACCAGACGTCACGGGACGGACTGCCTCAATGGCGTCAAGCCGAGGTCGCTCGGCCAAAAGCCCAGGCGATCGCGCGACAAGAGCATGTCGGTCAGATCGTGACGCAAGTGCGCTTGGCGCCAGACCAGCTGCCGTTGCGCCGCGTGCAACACTCGCTCAAGGTCACGACATTCGGTACGCCACGTCGGATCCGCGGCCAAATCAAAGCACCGATACGAGCCATCGCCAAACTGCACGTAGGCGAGGTCGTCACTCACCGAGACCGCGAGGTTGCGTCGGGCGAGGGCGTGACTGGTCGGTTGTGGTGACGTCGCGACGCCGAGCCAAAGGTATCGATTGTCCCATTCGTAGTGCGCGGTGTCGCGCCACGCGACCTCGGTCCCAGCAAAGAGTGGCGCCAACGAACGACCGTCGCACTGGACCGGCTCTTCCACTCCCAACGCGTCGGCCAGCGTCGGTAGCAGGTCCACGTTCTCCGTGAAATGGTGAATCGCCGTTCCGCCACTGACTCGAGGGTCGCGCCAGAGTCCAATGATGTGATAGCTCTGAGGAAAGAATCCCAACTTTTCAATGAGTCCGTGGTCGCCGAGTTGCTCACCGTGGTCAGACGTGACGACCACCAGTGTGTCATCCCACTCTCCACGCTCTTCAATCGCACAAACCACTCTGCCCAGTTGGGCGTCAACCTCTGAGATCATGCCGAAGTACTGGGCAATGAGATACCTCATCGCGCCTTCGTCGCTCGGGGCCGCGGCGGCCCTCCATTTCAGCGCCGCCTCGTGAAGCGGATGACGCTGGCCGCTCTCCACCGGGGCGACGGGCATCGCCACGTCCGCGGGGTCGTACATCTTGGAGAACTCGCCGGCCGCCGCGTAGGGCGGGTGCGGGCGCAGGTAGCTGAGATGAGCGAACCAGCCGCCTTCTTGCACTTCGAGCCATTCGAGAAAACGAGTCGTCAAGAAACCACTCAACGAGTCCTCAGCCGGTCTGTCGGGTTCGCCGCGCAGCGGACCCGCCCACCCACTCTCTACGTCGTAGCCCTTCGCTCGTAAGTACTGCACCCAACCGGCTTGACTTTCCGGCAGGTACAACCCGACCGAAAAACCCGGCAAGATCCCGTCGTAGTAATCGAGACGGGGGTCGTCCTCGCCGTTGGCTCGGTAGGGATCAAGGCCCTGATCCGTGTAGCCAAACAGGGTCGGGTCAAAGCCCGCCCGACGGGCCACCAAGGCGAGATTGTCAAAGCCGCGCGCCAAGGGCGTACCGTTCGCTACCACCCGATTGTTCATCTGGTACATGCCGGTGTAGAGCGCAGCTCGTCCAGGCGAACACGGCGCCGCCTGGGAAAAGTGTCGCTCGAGGCGCACGCCCTCGGCCGCCACGCGATCGAGCGTCGGCGTGGCGACCAGCGGATGGCCCGCCGCGCCGTAGGCGTCACCTCGAAACTGATCGAGCGTGATGAAGAGCACGTTCACGACGCCGGGTCCTCGACCAAGCGATGCAAATGGGCCGCAAGATCATCCACGACCTCCAGTGCCTCAGGCACCACGGCGCCCATCTCCAAGAATCCGTGGACCATGCCCTGGGCCTCGAGTAGCTCAACGGGTACGCCACAATGTCGAAGCAACCCCGCGTACGCCACCGCCTCGTCGCGCAAGGGATCACACTCAGCCACGACCACCACTGCCGGGGCAGAACCGGAGAGATCGAGGCGAAGTAACGGCGTCACGCGTGGATCGTTGTGGTCGCCGAAGTGGCCAAGGTACTGACGGTAGTCGTAGCGAAGGTGATCAAGATTAAGAAGGTACCCCGTGGCAAACGTATGCGCCGATTCGGTCATCAGCTCGGGACCCAACGTCGGATAGATCAATACTTGAGCCGCGAGGACGAGCCCCTCGTCGCGCAGCAGCGCGGCGGCCACGGTGGTGAGGTTGGCGCCGGCCGATTCGCCCATGATGATGAGACGGGAGTTCGCCACACCGAATTCGCTTCGATGCTCCGCCACGTAACGAATCGCGTCCACCGCGTCGTTCAATCCCGCCGGAAAGGGGTGCTCGGGTGCGAGGCGGTAGTCGATCGCTAAGAACCGCATTTTGGTGTCCGACGCCAATCGACGACAGAGCCACTCGTGCGTGTCGAGGTCCCCCGTGACGAAGCTACCGCCGTGAAAGTAGATCACCAGAGCATGGGACTCCTCGCTCAATGGTACGTATAGGCGAGCACGAATCGTTCGATCGTCGACTTCGATGGTGCGCTCCTCTTGGCTCGCCATTGGCGCCATCGCGCCCCGAAGGGCGAGCGCCTCATCGCGAAAGGACTGACGACGTTCTTCGACGCTCACGCTCGACGGATCCACTGGTGGCCGCTCACGCGCTTGACGAAGGATTGGCTCAAAGGCTGGATGGACCACGTGCACCTCCTGGGCCAACACTAGGCAACGTTGTGATCATGGTCTCAACGGCGCAATGGGCGAGCCGTTTATAGAATCGACAAATGGCGGCGAATGATTCAGCGTATCTTCGGGTGGCAAACGGGTTTGGCCATACGCTGTCATCCGTCCAGGATGGGCAATGGGAGAACCGGACGCCGTGTGACGAGTGGAACGCGAGCGAACTCGTGGGACACGTCGTGGCGACGCATCAACGGGTGTACTCGATAGTGAATCCGAGTGGCATTGATGAACTCGACCACGACGCAACTCTTCTCGATCAGTGGAACGTCGTGACCACGACGTTGCGGCAAGCCCTTCACGACCCCGTGCTGGCTAATGCGCCAGTTCAAACCAGAGCCGGTGAACAACCGTTTTCCGCGCTCGTGGAGGGTTTGGTGATGATTGACACGCTCTGTCACACGTGGGACCTCGCGAGGGCCATCGATGCCAACGAGTTGCTGGACGAGGCGGCCGTGGCGATCGCGTACGACAAATTGACAGAGATGGGTAGCGCCATCCGAGTTCCCGGGGGCTTTAAAGACCCCGTTGCCCCGCATCCACACGCCGACGCCCAGACGCGGTTCCTCAATTTCACCGGGCGTAGCGTTTGAGCATTAAGTGTTCGCCGCGCGAACGGTCACGGTAACGAAGAAGAGCCGGCTGGCCATCAGGCACTGGGGGTAGCAGGCTGGATTCCCGACGGCGGAGACGCGCGCAGTGCCTGGCGCGATGGCGCGAAAGACGTAGAGACCGGCGACGGGGTTCATCTCAGGCAGGGCGACCAAAACTCGCGGATCAGAAGAGACCGCAGTGTTCCAGACCAGCGGCGAGGCGAGCAGGCGCACGGTCAATTGGTCGCCGACGGCGAGGGCGTAGTGGCGACCGGAGTCGACCAGCGTGACGGTGGCGTTGCGGGGCCGGGTGAGGACGAACGAGGTTGTGGTGCGCAGGGACAGCCCCGAGAAATTCACGCTGAAGATATAGCGTCCGGCGGGCGTGGGCAGATCGGGATGGCCGGTCCGCTGGTCCCAGGTGAGCCGGTCGCGATAGGTGGCCCCAGGGGCGAGGGTCCGTTGGCGCAGATAATAGGCGCAGGGCGCCGGGCCGCCACCGAACCAGCACGAACCCCAGACAGTGACGCCGGCGGAGTTGGTGAGGAGGAAACTCGGCGAGAAGGGACCGGTGGCGTACGAGCAGGCGGCGGCGGAGTGGTTGTGCAGCGCAACAGTGACGTGCACCAGGGCGCCGCTGGTGTAGTACTGCTGGTCGGGTGTGGCCGAAAGCGTGACCTGGGTCGAAGTGCAGCCCGAGGGTATGACACTAGAGGCGGCAGGACCGGATTCGAGTAAGGGCGCCATGGCAGATGCCACCACCAGGGCGATAAGAACGGTGAGGGACCGAACATCACGTCTCATGCTGTCCTCCTCTGACATCTCCATACTGTCCGCAGCGGAATGAAACTGTCGCAGCGCTTGCGAGGAACCAGAAGTTCCGGCTCAGGATCACTGAACTGGGACATACATGCTTGTGAGGACGCATATACCTGCACACCCCGTGAAGGGGTACGCACCTAGGTCGCGAAGGCTAGGCGTTACTCGAGACTGGATCGTGACGATGTCGAATAACATCACTATTTCGGTCGTTTGCCAATGCTTGATTTCGTTGATATTGGTGAGTTTTCTCTTTTCCAACCGTACCTAGGTGTTCGGAACGACGTGCCTTGGCCCCTGGCGCGGGTACCGTAAGTCAGATGAGTCCCTTTCACCGGCGCAAGAACGAGGTCGAGAAGGCTCCGAATCAGCCGGACTACCTCGAGGGATTCCTGGCAGAACCGGCCGACGTGGGTACCAGCGAGGCCGATGTCGAAGCTGTCGAAAAGGCTGACGCGGTTCGCTCAGCAGAGCAAGACCGGATCACTCAGCTCGTCAAGACCGAAGAGGCCTTTGACAAGAACGCCCCGGGGCCGACGATTCGCGACACACCTCTCTGACCTCGGATCGAGCAGAAGTCCCGGGTGAGGGACTCTCAACCGGGACTTCGGTGCATCAAAAGAGGCACTTATGTGCGAAACTCGTCGCGTCGGACGTCAGTCGATGAACTTTCCGAGCCGTCCTTCAGAGAATTAAGCAGGTTTGAGTTCGGCCGTAGCCCCGATGACGAACTCAGTGAAGCGTATGGATCAAGGCGCCGGTGGCCGCCGAGTAGTCAAGTATTCCACTTAACGTGACGGTCAGCACTTGGCCGCCCGCGATGACTAGCGCCTCGGGGCTATAGGCCAAAGACCCACCGTTGCCGAGTGTGGCGACTCTGGTCAACGATCCGGAGATGGCACGAAACTCGGTCATCTTTGCAGTGCCCGAGTCGTTCACCCAGACGTTGGTCCCGTCGGTGACAATCCCTCCAAGTATCCCCCACGTCGAGCTGATGAGCGAAGTGGTTAGGGGAAAGCGATACGACAATCCCTTGACAACCCGCGTCACCTTGCCGGTCTTTGCGTTCACGAAGGCGATTCCATTGACTGACCCTTTCGGGGCGCCGAAGCCTGCATTGGAAGCGGTAATTTTTGATCCAGCAACGGTGACCGGAACGTAGAGAGTCGATGCGGTGGCGGCAAAGTACTGCGAGCCAGCCAAGAAGGGATCAGTGAAGTGGGTTACTTCGGCGCCAGTGGCCGTATTAATCTCGATGAACTGCTGGGTCCCGAGGTGAGCGGGCACCGGCTCAGTGAAGACCCACAGGTCGTGGCTGCTCTGGGTAAAATTGGCGTGGAGTCCCAGAGAGCTCGTCTTGATAGTTCGTGTGATCTTACCGGTGGCGACGCTGATCTCGGTGACCGAAAAGTCGCTCCGGTAGCTGTTGGTGCTGGAGGAAGTACCGACGTAGACGGTCCCGTTGGCGACCGTCATGTTGCCACACTGCACTAAGCCCAGCGAGGCGCAGGTGAAGGTACGCCTCACAGCACCGGTGGTGACGTTCATTTCGGTAAAGGTGTAGTCCACATAAGGATCCTGCAGGCCAACCTTTCCCCCGCCAGCGTCGGCCTCGACGACGATCTTGCCGGTTATCGCCAGACCCAGCGGTATGGAGTCACCAGCCTTCTGCGCGGGCGTGGAGAGGGTTCCCAGTGTGCGGCCCGTCGCCAGGTCGAAGTGCTCAAGATAGGTAGTTTTAACTCCGGCGACAACGCTGGCCCACACCGATGTGCCGTTGCTCGCAATCTGGATGTAGGAGCGCGGGACGCTCGAAGCTCCCGCCGACTGCGCGGCGACAGAAGCGGCAGGCAGTAGCGCGGCAACTGCTAGTAGCGCGACCGTGGCGGCAGACCGAGGCGGGGACATGTTCACCAGGCTCCTACTTTGTGGTTAACAAATCTGTTCAGGGCAGCAGTTGTTTATAAGGGGGGCGGAGCGTGCTCTCGTCAAGACGGACTTCGGTGCATCAAAACGGTTACTTAGTTGCAAAACTCGTGGAGCGGACGACCGGGCTCGAACCGGCGACCTCGACCTTGGCAAGGTCGCGCTCTACCAACTGAGCTACGTCCGCGTGGTAGTTCAATTGTAGCCCACGAGAGGCCGCAAACGCCTCCCAGCTATCCCGGCGTCGAGGCGATGAGTGCCTTGGCCTCTTCGAACATATAGTCACGCAGCGTGGCGAGATCGTGCATCCGATCAGCGCAGCCCAAGAGTCCGAACTCAAGGTACTGCTCGAATCCCAGCACCGTCACGTTGAGCGAAAACGCGCCGAAGAGCGGTCCCACCGGCGCGGCCGAGGCGACGCGGTGGCCGCTGAGCCACAGGGGCACCGGAGGACCAGGGACCGACGAGATCATTAGATTCGCCATCGGCAAGTGATCGAAGAGTCCAAAGGCCGATATGAGCCTGGCGCCCAGCGAGATCAGCGTCGGACCCAGCACGCGCGGCAAGTCCTGGAAAATCTTCGCGCGGTGATCGCGTTGCTCGCCGAGCGTCTTGTTGGCGTCACTCGATATCACGCGCAGGCGTTCCTCGGGGTCCTCGATATCGGTATGCAGGGCCACCAGCATGCCCGAGATCTGATTGCCCATTTCGGCGGTGTCACCCGCACCGCGCACGTTGATCGGCACAAAAGCGATGAGATCTCGTTTTAGGACCTCCCCGCGGTCATGGAGGAGTCGCCGTAGCGCGCCGCTCGTGGTCGCCATCACAAAGTCCGTGACGCTCGCGCCTCGAACCTTCGCCGCGCGCTTCACCTCCGCGAGTGGCACTCGCGTGCGGTGAAAGGATTTCTCGATGCCGGCCGCCCCGTTGAGTGACGTGCGCCGCGCTTCAAAGATTGAGGGTTGGTCCGGCGTGGCGTGTCGACGCCCGTGCACCGCGATCACCTGGATCAGCGCGCGAACTATCTCATAGAAGCGACTCCCCCACGAGCGCAGGTTGTCCAGAACGAGTTGGGGACGTTGGCGCACTCGCCTAATGCCCAGACGTAAGAGACCCAGTGACGTCGTGGCCGTGGGCCCGACGTCGTCGACCTCGACCTTGGGTTCAGGTGGGCGCACCTCGGGTGAGATGTCAAAGAGGTTCGCAAAGGTCTCAGCCCCCGAAACGCCGTCAGCCAGCGCGTGGTGCACCTTTAGAGCCAACGCCGCTCGACCGTCTTCGAGTCCTTCGATCACGAGCAGTTGCCAGAGCGGGCGCTGCGGAGAGAGCGGGCGCGAGAAAAACTCGGAGATGAGGGCGTCGAATTGGTCAGGCGATCCCGGCGACGGTACGACCACGCGCACCACGTGTCGATGGAGGTCGAATTTCTCGTCGTGAATCAATATCGGCCAGGTCATGTCCAAGGGCGCGCGCACAACACGTTGGGTCAAGACCGGAATCTCGTGGAGCCTCGAAGCGACGTTGGCCCGAATGAGTTCGAATCGCTCCCGGGGATCGGCCACGTCACCAAAATCGAGCTCAATAACGGCACCGATGTTCATCGCGGTGCCGGGCGTCTCGAGCAAGAGAAAAGCGCTATCGAGGGGATCGAGAAATTTCGTCATCGGCCGCTACTGCCAAAGCCGCCCTCGCCTCGAGCGGCGCCCGGTAGCTCCTCCACGACCTCAAAGTGCGACGCCACAAGGGGCACCACCACCAGTTGGGCGATTCGATCCCCCTTCTTCACCTCGTAGTCGCGCTCTTCGTCCAAGTTGACGAGCGCGACTCTTAACTCGCCGCGATAGCCCGGGTCGATCAAGCCCGGTGCGTTCGCCAGCGTCACCCCGTGGTTGATGGCAAGTCCGCTTCGAGGCAAGACGAAGCCACCGTGGCCCTCGGGGATCGCGATCGCGAGACCGGTGGCGACGAGCGCTCTTCCTCCGCCGGCTTTGAGCGTGTACGATTCCACCGCCACCAGGTCACAGCCGGCGTCACCCTCGTTGGCGTAACGAGGCGTCACGGCGTCGGGACGCAGGACCTTGATGAAGATTTCCATTCCCGGAAGGCTACTCACGGCCCGAGATGTAATTCAGTAGTGTCGCACTGTGCTGGTGTGGATGGATCTGGAGATGACGGGATTAGAGCCCCGACGCCACGTGATCGTCGAAATCGCCACGCTGCTCACCGACGATCACCTCAACATCATCGCGGAAGGCCCCGACCTGGTGATCCACGCGACGCCCGAACAGCTGGCCGAGATGGGTCCCTTCGTGACCGAAATGCACACCGTGTCGGGCCTCTTGCCCGAGATCGTCGCGTCCACGGTCACAGTCGCGCAAGCTGAAGCGGAAACCCTGGTGTTTCTAAAAGCCCACATCTCCGAGCCGCGCTCGGTGCCGCTTTGCGGGAACTCGATTGGCACCGACCGTCGTTTCCTTCAGGAGTACATGCCCGAACTCGAATCGTTTTTGCACTACCGCAACGTCGACGTGTCAACCATCAAAGAGTTAGCTCGACGTTGGCAACCCGGCGTCGTCGCGACGTTACCTGAGAAGGCGTCCACTCATCGCGCCATCGACGACGTTCGAGAGTCCATCAGCGAACTCACGCACTATCGGGCCACGCTGTTTCGACCACTCGAAGAGACCAAGTAATCTCAAGCGCCATGAACCAGGCCCCGCTCTCATTCGAAGAAGCGACCGCGCAGTTAACGGCGCCGGGCCAGATGTTCGAAACCGAGCGCGCAGTCGTGGACGGCGTCGAGATGAAGGTGTGGAAGTACTCACCGACCACGCTGCGCCAAATACTGGACCTATCGCTAACTCACGGGGCGCTCGATTTCCTCGTTTACGAAGATCGCCGCTTCAGCTTCGATGAGCACTATCGCATCGCGGCCACCCTCTCGAAGCGACTGATTGATCTCGGAGTGCAAAAGGGCGACCGGATCGCCGTGGCCGCGCGCAACTCGCCCGAGTGGGTCATGGGCTTTTGGGGCTCAGTAATCACGGGCGCGGTCGTCGTGCCCCTCAACGCGTGGTGGACCACGGACGAGTTACTTTACGGACTCAGCGACTCGGGCACCTCGGTGCTCTTCGTCGACGAGGAACGACTCGAGCGAGTACGGCCCCGCTTCGATGAGCTTGACTTTCTCTCGACCATTGTCGTATTCAGCGATGACCCCGCTCGACGAGCTCACCTCGGGGATCCCCACGCAGGCCTGCGCCTCGTGAGTTTCGAAGATTTTCTCGGCGTGATCGACCCGAGCGCGACGCCGCCCGAAATTGAACTCGCGCCCGACGACGAAGCCACGATGTTCTATTCCTCGGGCACGACGGGCCATCCCAAAGGGGCACTCGGCACGCACCGCAACGCGACGACCAACATCATGAATCTGTTCTTTCGGGGCCAGATCGCGTCGTTGCGGGCCGGCATCGACGGCGACGAGCCTACCCAAGGGGCCGTCCAGAGTTCGAGCCTGCTCAGCGTGCCGCTCTTTCACGCGACGGGATGCTTAGCGGTCATGACCACCAGCACAGCGGCCGGCATGAAGATCGTGATGATGCACCACTTCGACGCTGGTCTCGCCTTGAAGGTCATCGAGGACGAGCGGATCACCGCCATCGGTGGTGTGCCCACAGTCGCGATGCAGATCTTGGACCATCCAGATTTCAAGCAGTTCGACACGTCGAGCGTCACCAGTGTCTCCTACGGCGGCGCGCCCGCGCCACCAGAGCTGGTGAAGCGAATCTGCGCGGCGTTCTCCGTCGGTCAGCCCGGCAATGGTTACGGACTCACCGAAACCTCCGCGGGCGTCTGTTTCATCGCGGGACCCGACTACATCGCCAAGCCCGACAGTTGCGGACCGGTGGTACCGACCTGTGAGGTCGCGATTGTGCCCGAGGAGTACGAGGGCGACGAACCTTCACCAACGTTGCCCCAGGGCCCCGACGTCGTTGGCGAGCTATGGGTGAAGGGACCCAACGTGGTTCGCGGCTACTGGAACAAACCGGAAGCGACGGCGAAGTCGTTCACCAAGGGTTGGCTGCACACCGGTGACGTGGCTCGAATCGACGACGAGGGCTACGTCTACATCGTCGATCGTGCGAAGGACATGATTATCCGAGGTGGAGAGAACGTCTACTCGGTGATCGTCGAGGCCGCCCTCTTCGAACACCCCGACGTCGCCGATTGCGCCGTCGTGGGCGTACCGCACCCGACCCTCGGTGAAGAGGTCGCGGCGGTCATTGTGCTGCGACCGGGTCGAGTCGTTGAGGCCGAGGAGTTCACCCGTCATGTGGCCCACCGTTTGGCGCGCTTTGAAGTGCCGACCAAAGTGGTCTTTCGTTCCACGCCCCTGCCGCGGAATCCCCAAGGAAAGGTCCTGAAGCGCGAGCTACGTACTTCACTGCTCGAAGAAGAGAGCGAAGGGCCCTCACCGTCGTAACGTGAGGCTCGACTTCATGACGCGTGGCCCGGTGACGCCACGAGTCGGTCACCACAAGGTGACCGACTCGAGCAATGGACGTCTTATTTGTTGGGCTGTGGCGTGAAGCGCAGGTAGTCCTTGACCTTTCGAAAGCCCTTGGGGAACTTCGTCTTGGCGTCCTCGTCGGAAACCGACGGCGCGATGATGACGTCCTCGCCATCTTTCCAGTCGATCGGCGTCGACACCGGATACTGCGCGCTCAACTGCAAAGAGTCCAAGACGCGCACGATCTCGTCGACGTTACGCCCCGTGGAGGCCGGGTAGGTCAATGTCAACTTCACCTTTTTGGCGGGGTCGACAATGAAGACGCTGCGCACCGTCATCGTGTCACTGGCGTTGGGGTGAATCATGTCGTAGAGGTCCGCGACCCTATGGTCCTCGTCACCGATGATGGGAAAGTTCAACTCGGCGCCCTGCGTCTCGCTGATGTCGGCCTTCCAGCGCTGATGGGACTCGACGTTGTCGACCGAGACCGCGATCAACTTGGTGTTGCGCTTGTCAAAATCGCCCCGGCGAGCGGCGAAGGCGCCGAGCTCGGTGGTGCACACCGGCGTGAAATCCTTGGGGTGAGAAAAGAGAATGCCCCAACCGTCGCCGAGGTAGTCGTAAAAGTTCAACGGCCCTTCCGTGGTGTCCGCCGTGAAATCAGGGGCCGCGTCGCCCAATCGAATTGACATGATTGCTCCTTGTGTGAGGTGTCAGTCGCTCGACCGCACTTCGATACCTTAGCGGTCACCTGTGAATTCCCGCAAATACCTATTGGATTTGTAGATTATTGATTCCTCAGGCGCGGCGGACCCTGTGACACTAGAGAGGTGACCATAAGTGCCACGCCCGTCGTGGCGGCCTTTGACCTCGACGGCACGCTTAGTAACGGCGGCAGCGTCTTTAAGTGGCTGCGCTACGTGGGTGGCGAACGCGCCACCCTGGGCGCGTCGTTTCGTCTCGCCGGTCCACTCTTCGTGGGCGCACTTCGAAGTGGCACCTGGGCCGACCGCGCGAAAGAGCGGCTCTTTCAGCGAATTCTCGCCGGCCGTGATAGCCACGAAGTCACCGACATCTCTAGAAGTTTCGCGCTCGCGCACTTCGAGGCGCACGGACGCCCGTTCGTACTCGAACGCCTCGAGTGGCACCTTCGCCAAGGCCACGACGTCGTGATCGTCTCGGCGTCGCCCCAGATCTACGTCGAGGTGGTCGCCGGGGAGTTTGGCGCGGCCGGGGGGCTCGGCACGCGACTGGCGGTGGACCCTCAAGGCAAGCTCACGGGTAGCTATCTCGGTAAGAACTGCCGCGGCGAAGAGAAGATGCGCCGACTGAGCGAGTGGATCGATGCACGTCACTACGACCAAGCGCCTCAGGTCTACGCCTACGGCAACTCTCGAGGTGACCGAGCGTTGTTGCGCTCCGCCAACCACCCACGCAACGTCGGGCGACTCGGTCGACTCGGCTCACTCGGTCGCTTTCCGCGACTGAAGAACGGCGCGAAAGGACGTTCGGTTACTGCTGGCGAATAGAGGCGCCCAGCTCGACGATGCCACCCTCTCTTCCGTCGTAGGTGACCTGAATCGACGCAGCCTGTTCGCGCCAGGCGATGACCGAGTGCCCGTGGTGGTCCACGATGCCTACGTTGAGGTCGTACACCCCGTCCAAGAGTGGGATCTGGGCCAGGTCAATGCCGATGACGTTGGCACCCGGCACCAGATTTACCGGCGAGCCCTGCGCGTCGCTGCGACTGACCAGCAGGCCGCCGCGAGTGAAAACCTCCATCACGAAGTTCCCGCTGTACGCCGTTTTGGAACTCACGCTCACGTCAAGGTGCAGTGCCGAACCGCTTCGAATCTCGAAAGAACCCGACGGCGTCGTGACAGCGTCAATGCTGATGGTGTCGTGGAGCTGGGCGACGTCGTGTGCGACCACGTCATCGAAGAGGTGCTCACGAAAGATTCGAAGCGACTCTTGGGTGGGACCGTCGGCAATCATCTGGCCGCCGTCGAGCACGACGGCGCGATCGCACAGCGCACGCACTTGGTCCGCGTTGTGCGTCACGAGAAGGATCGTGCGGCCCTCGTCTTGGAACCGGCTGATCCGGTCGACGCATTTGGCTTGGAACCTCTCGTCGCCCACCGCGAGGACCTCGTCCACCACCAAGATGTCCGGATCCACGTTCACCGCCACGGCGAAGGCCAAACGAACGTACATCCCACTCGAGTAGAACTTCACCTGCGTGTCAATGAACTGCTCGATCTCGCTAAAGGCGACGACGTCATCAAAGATGGCGTCGACCATCCGCTTGGAGAAGCCCAGCATGGCGCCGTAGAGATAGACGTTGTCACGGCCCGACAGCTCGGTCTGGAAACCAGCCCCGAGCTCGAGCAACGCCGCGAGGCTGCCACGCAGTTTGATCTCGCCCGTCGTGGGCTTTAGCACGCCGCAGATGCATTTCAGCAGTGTCGACTTGCCCGATCCGTTTTGGCCCACGATGCCCACCGTCTCGCCCTGTTCGACGGTGAAATTGATCCCCGACAGGGCGTGAAAGACCTCGGTCGAACCCGAACGCGGATGGAGCAGTCGCTCCTTGAGCGACTGGTGACGCTCATGGTGAATCTTGAACTGCTTCGAGACGCCCTGGACATCAATGACCGCCGCCACTACAGCTCCGACTCAAAGTTTCCCTCGAGGCGTCCAAAGATCGCCTCGGCGATGACGAACAGCAGTACCGACACCCCGAGCAGCAGCAGGTTTAGAGCGAGGAACTTCTCGAACGACCAGGTCGGCAAGATGTGCAGGATCTGACCGGTTACCGTCGAGTGCACCACCGTGCTGACGTAAAAGACGCGCTGAAAGGTCACCACGACGAGCGTGACCGGATTCAAGAAGTACAGCGCGGAGAGCCCGTGGCGCGCCAGGTGCGGCGCGATCGAGTTCTCATAGGAGTAAACCACCGGCGTCAACCAGAACCACAGCTGTAACAACACTTCCATCAGGTGTTTCATGTCGCGCAAGTAAACGTTGACGGCCGACATCACGATGGCCAGCGCCGACGTAAAGAAATACAGCGCCACGAACGAGATCGGCAGGATTAAGAGGAAGCGCCACGCCGGCGCGTGGCCCAAGGCGGCCACAAAGATCACCAGCACCAGTAGCTGGACAACGAAGTACACCACCGCCGCACCGACGTTAGAAAGAGCCAGGATCTCTCGAGGAAACGAGACCTTCTTTACCAGGGCCGCCCGATCGACGATAACGCCGGTAGCGGTATTGATGGAGTTCTGAAACATGTTCCACACAACGAGACCAGAAAAGAGGTAGATCACGAAGTTCGGAATGCCATTCTTCAAGAAGATAGAAAAGACCATGAAGTACACGGCCAGGGTGAAGGCCGGCGAGAGCATCGACCAAAAGAGGCCGAGCGTCGAATTCTTGTACTTGATGCGAATGTCCGAAGAGATAAGTCCCAGCAACAGTTCTCGCCGTGACCAAAGGTTCCCTAGACGAGTCGAAAGAGTGGCACGAGCACTGACGACGCGCACCGGCGCGTCGTCAAGCGAGCGATGTCGTTGGCCCGCCGAAGGGGCGTCGCTCACTAAGCCCCTTGACGAACGGCCGAACGCTCAATGACGGCGTCAATAAAGCCGTACTCCAACGCTTCTTGTGCCGTGAACCAGCGGTCGCGGTCCGAGTCGGTTTCAATGCGCTCGAGCGTTTGACCGGTGTGAAAGGCGATGCGCTCTGCGAGCGTCTTTTTCATGTAGATGATCTGTTCGGCCTGGATCGCGATGTCCGAGGCTTGGCCCTGCATACCGCCGATCGATGGTTGGTGCATCAAAATACGACTGTGCGGCAATGAAAGTCGCTTGCCCGGCGCCCCGGCGCACAGCAAGAACTGACCCATCGAGGCCGCCATGCCGATGCAGATCGTGCGTACGTCGCAGTTGACGTACTGCATGGTGTCGTAGATCGCCAGTCCGTCGTACACGGATCCGCCCGGTGAGTTGATGTAGAGACTGATGTCCTTATCTCGGTCTTCCGCTTCGAGTAGCAGAAGTTCGGCGCAGATTCGATTGGCGGTGTTCTGGTCGACTTCGGATCCCAAAAAGACGATTCGCTCACGCAAAAGGCGCTGATTGAGATCGTTCACGCCAAAACCTTCAGACATTGAGGAGTTATTCATGCGACCAATCTACCGTGCGAGCCTGCTCCCGCCCCCTAGTACGCCCTAGAGTGGAGTCACTCGCGGGCGTGGCGGAAATGGCAGACGCGCTGGTTTTAGGTACCAGTTCTTCGGAGTGTGGGTTCGAGTCCCTCCGCCCGCACGATGCCTCCGCGCACGGTGGTGCCACGACGTCTGCTAGCATAGAAAACGCTGTTTCATCGCATCTCGCGATGGAGACCGATTCGACTGATTTCTGCGAGTTGGGCTCATCTCAACTCGTAGGAGTTCCATGTCCACGTCCTTTGCCGACCTCGGCGTCCCCCCACGTCTCGTGGAACGCCTTAACGCGCGCGGCATCACCGAAGCCTTCCCGATCCAAGAAGCCTCCATTCCCGACGCGCTCCAAGGACGCGACGTGGTGGGAAAAGCCATCACCGGCTCGGGCAAGACCTTGGCTTTCGCCCTGCCCCTGATGGCCCGTTTGGGCAAGGCCCGTCCGCGTAAGCCGCTCGCCCTCGTGCTCGTGCCGACCCGCGAGCTGGCGGCCCAAGTTCAAAAAGAGATCGCGCAATTGACCGACGACCGCGGACGTCGCGTGATCTCGATCTACGGCGGTACGTCGTACAACGTCGCGCGCAAGGCCCTCAACTTTGGCGTGGACGTCGTCGTGGCGTGCCCCGGGCGCCTGGAGGACATGCTCGAGCAAGGTGCGCTCGATTTGGGATCGGTAACGACCGTCGTCGTCGACGAAGCCGACCGCATGGCCGACATGGGCTTTTTACCCTCCGTGCGTCGCATCGTGGCCTCAACCTCTCCCGATCGCCACGTGATGCTGTTTTCGGCCACGATGGGTCCCGACGTGTCGTCGTTGGTACGAGAGTTCACCCACAACGCTGCCATCCACGACGTCGTGGGTGACGAAGCCCCCAACGACGTCGATCACTACTTCTGGCGCGTGGCGCGTGATCGCCGGCCCGACATCACGGCCGAGATCGTCGAGCAGTACGAGCGCGCCCTCATCTTCACCCGCACCAAACACGGCGCCGACCGCTTGGCCCGCCAGCTGGGCGAGCGGGGAATCTCCGCGGTCGCACTGCACGGTGACCGTTCCCAGGCCCAGCGCGAGCGCGCCTTACGCAGCGTCAAGAACGGACAGATCAAAGTGCTCGTGGCCACCGACGTCGCCGCGCGAGGACTTCACATCGAACTCCTGTCGGTCGTGGTGCACTACGACCCGCCAGCGCAGACCACGGACTACCTGCACCGTTCCGGCCGTACCGGACGAGCGGGCGCGTCGGGCGCCGTGATCTCCCTCGTCGGCGAGGACGTCCTGGGACAGGTGAAGCGCTTGCAGCGCGCGCTCGGATTAGACCCTTCCATAGAGTCTCGTGAAGACGCCCCGGCAGTTCGCTTGGGCGCCGTCGACGACGCGGTGGCCGCGGAGCGGCTCGACGAGCGTTCGCCCAAGCGTCGCCCCGAGTCCTCGACGCCTCGAATGCGAGAGCGCGGTCCGCGGAACTTTGCGCCTCGCGAGCCACGCGAGCCACGCGAGCGTGTCGCGACCACTCGCCACCCCCGTCGTTCGAACGAGAGTTCGCCGCGTCCGGTGCGAGGTTTTGAACGCCGCGAGACGCCCCCGGCTCGCGGCGAGAATCCGCGCCGCGCTCGCGGCGGCGAGGCGGTGGTCAGTTTCTTCAACGACTCCAAAGGCTTCGGCTTCGCCAGCGACGACAAGGGCGACGACCTCTTCATTCACTTCTCCAACATTGTGGGCGACGGCTTTAAGTCGCTCAGTCAGGGTCAAAAGATCACCTTTGAAGAGGCACAAGGTCCCAAGGGCCGCGAGGCGAAGAACGTTCGCGTGATCGGCTCTGGCCGCGCCCGGCGCCACTAGGTTCAGCGGCAATGTCAGAGCGCCCACTCGTCGAACCACACCTCGGCCCGGCACCGGAGATTCTGCTCATTGAAGACCTCACGGTCGGCGAGGGCGCCGAGGCCCAGCCCGGTCAGACCGCCGTCGTGCACTACGTGGGGGTGGGGGTATTGAGCGGCAAAGAGTTCGACGCCTCGTGGAACCGAGGCGAGCCGTTCGACTTTCACCTTGGCGCCGGTCAGGTGATCAAAGGTTGGGACGAGGGCGTCGTCGGCATGCGCGTCGGCGGCCGACGCCGACTAGTCATTCCTTCACACCTCGGATACGGAGCACGCGGCGCAGGGGGCGTGATCGCGCCCAACGAAACGCTGATCTTCGTCGTTGACTTGCTCGAGCTGCGCTAGTTGAGCGGCGCGCGCAACTCGTCCACGGCGAGCATGCGCTGGAAATCGCCGTAACGTTCGCAGCAGATCTCGGCGACCAGGCGGAGCCGATCATTGGGATTGCTCAGGCTCAACACCTTGAACTGGTCAGGGATCGACATCGGGGTGAGTGAACAGAGCTGCCAGCTGAGGACCTTGGCGTCGCTATCCATGGCAAAGTTTCGCTGCAGGCACTGATCGGTGACGATCTCGCTCTGCAACGAGCGCAGCGCGCGAACCGCGGACTCGGTGGATTTCAAAAGTGCCGATTCAATCGCGACCTCGTCGCAGCATCGTTCGCCCACCCGGGCTCGAGGATAGGGATCGTCCACGAGCCACTCGGCGATTTCGAAGCACTCGACGCCCTCAATGACGATCAGGATCTGTCCGTTGGACAAGCAGTGCGATCCGAGAATCTCCACGACGGTGCCCACCGAGGAGCGCTCGTCGTGACCCCCCACTTCTGATCCCCGCTCAATGAGACACGTGCCAAAACGTTGCTCGGCCTCGACGTCGGCGAGGAGACGGTGATAACGCGGTTCAAAGACGCACAGGCCAACCGTTTGGTGGGGAAAGACCACCATCCCCAAAGGGAACATGGCCAACTCGCGCAACGTCACTCTTCCACCCTACGGGTGAACACTGCGTGAGCGCCCTAGGAACTCGCGAGCTTGGCCACCAACGCGCGCAGCGCGTGGCCCCGGTGCGAACGCGCGTTCTTCTCCGCCATGGTCAACTCGGCCAAGGACCTTCCGCCCTCGTCAACGGGGGCAAAGATGGGATCGTAGCCAAAGCCCCCATTGCCCTTAGGACCGCCGAGAATGGTCCCTTCGAGCACACCATCGACCCACCACGACTCACCGTTGGGGTACGCCACGGCGATCACCGTTCGAAAACGGGCCCGTCGATCGGCGACGTCGACCCCTCTAAGTTCGCCCAGCACTTTCTTGACGTTCTCATCAAAGTTGACGCCCGCACCGGCGTAGCGCGCGCTATGCACGCCCGGGCGTCCGGCGAGCGCGTCGATGAACAGACCAGTGTCGTCGGCGATCGCCGCTTCGCCCGTCGCGTTGGCGAGCGCGCGCGCCTTTAGCAGAGCGTTGCCCTCGAGCGTGTCTTCGGTCTCCTCGACGTCGGGCACCTCGTCGGGTCGGGGCATCAGCTCCACGTCGTAGGGGGCGAGGATGCTGCGCATCTCATCAACTTTGTGCTCGTTCGCTGTGGCTAGGACGAAAGCGCTCACTTCGTCCTTGGCAAAGGCGGCGTCGCGAGCACGGCGCGCTGGGCGTCGTTGATCCGCCCGATACCGAGCGCCGCCAAGTCCAAAAGCTGGTTGAGTTCCTGTCGATCAAACGCTTGGTGCTCAGCGGTGCCCTGGACTTCGACGAAGTGGCCCGCGCCGGTCATCACCACATTCATGTCCGTGTCCGCTCGAACGTCCTCTTCGTAGGGCAGATCGAGCATGGCCACGCCCTCGACGATGCCGACCGACACCGCCGCGACCAGGTCGCTCAAAGGGTGCTCGCCAATTACGCCCTCCTGCACGAGGCGCGAAAGCGCGTCGTGCAGCGCGACGTACCCGCCGCAGATCGACGCCGTGCGGGTTCCGCCGTCAGCTTGGAGGACGTCACAGTCCACCACGATCTGCACGTCAGACAGCAGATCTAGTCGCGTGACGCTTCGAAGAGAGCGACCGATCAGCCGCTGGATCTCTTGGGTTCGTCCCGACTGCTTGCCCTTGGCGGCCTCGCGATTGGCGCGCTCGGGCGTCGAGCCCGGCAACATCGAATACTCAGCGGTGACCCAGCCTCGACCTTTCCCCTTCAACCAGCGCGGCACGTCGCTGTCCACCGACGCAGTGCAGAGCACCCGGGTACGACCGAAGCTCACGAGGACCGATCCAGCGGCCATCTCGGTGTAGTCACGATCAAAGCTCAAGGGACGGGCCTCGTCGACGGCGCGCCCATCGGCGCGAAGTACGGACATCTCTCTCCTTCTGTCTCACAAAGAGTGCCTGTTAACGGTAGTGGAGATTTAGCCTCCACCCCCTTAGCAGCAGCCCTCTAGAAGTAGATGGTCGCCTTGGCGCGCTCGACGACCTTGTCGAGATCGTCGCTCCAGGCCCCGGTGGAAAGGTACTTCCAACCATCGTCGGCGATCATGACCACGATGGTCGCCGAGCGGCCCTCTTCAATAGTCGCGGCACACTTGACGGCACCGGCCATCACCGCCCCTGAGGAGAGCCCGCTAAAGAGTCCGACCTCAGTTAGTCGCCGCGTCCACTCGATCGACTCGCGCGGGCGAACAATGACCTTGCGGTCGAGAAGTCGCTCGCCGTCGTTGTCGCTGAAGATNNTTGCGCAGTCCGTCGACGGTCTCGCCGCTCGGTGGCTCGACGGCCCAGATCTGAACCTCAGGACGATGTTCCTTCAAGAAACGTCCGACGCCCATCAACGTGCCCGACGTTCCCAGACCGGCGACGAAGTGTGTGATCTCGGGCACGTCGGCCAAGATCTCGGGACCGGTCGTCGCGTAGTGCGCGAGGGGGTTGGCGGGATTGGCGTACTGATAGAGAAAGATCCACTCGGGGTGCTCACTACTCAGGGACTGGGCGAGACGCACCGCGCCGTTCGATCCCTCGTTGCCCGGCGAATCGATGATCTCGGCGCCAAAGGCCACCAACAGTTGTCGCCGTTCGGGCGAGACGTTCGTGGGCAGGACGACCTTAAGGTGGTACCCGCGCAGGCGACAGACCATGGCCAGGGCGATGCCGGTGTTGCCCGAGGAGGGTTCGAGGAGGGTCTGATCGGCCCTACCCGGGATCAAGCGGCCGTCACGCTCGGCCGCGTCGACCATCGAGAGGGCCACGCGGTCCTTCACCGATCCGGCAGGGTTACGCCCTTCGAGTTTGGCGAGAATTACAACGTTGGGCTGGGGTGAAAGAGCGCTCACGTCGACGATGGGCGTATTGCCGATCAGGTCGAGCACTGAGGCGTAACGCGTCACTACCAGAGGCCGCCCGCGACCGCGGGAAGGAGCGTGATCTCATCATTATTTGTTATCAACGCGTCGACGCCGCCGAGGTAGCGAACGTCGTCATCGTTCACGTAGACGTTCAAAAACCGGTGCAAGGTCCCGTCGTCATTGAGGAGCTGGCCCTTCACCGCGGGATACGTCGTCGTCAGTTTGAAGAGGACTTCACCGACCGTCGAACCTTCGACGGCGATGACGCTCGCGCCCCCCATGGCGGGACGAAGAACTGTGGGAACTCGTAGTACAGCCGGCATGACTCCTCTTTCGACTCCTGGCCAATTCCTGACCTACTAAGTCAACATTAGCGCCTGGGGACTAAGTCGTGTCAAAAAAGTTCCACTTTCGCTCAGTCCACGACCTCAATCGCTTCGGGGGTCACGCTGCCATCCAACACCCGAAAGCTTTGAAGTTCGGCCGGCACGTCGCGCAAGGAGACGATGACGTAGTGCCACGAGGGATCAGGGGCCTGAAGGATATCCGTGGGGCTCGGGTAGGCCTCGCTGTGGTTGTGCGAGTGGAACACACCGAGTACTTCGATGCCCTCTTGGTCGACGCGACGGAAAGCGCGCAGCAGCACTCCAGGGTCAATCTCGTAGACCTTGGCTGAATCAGCGACGTTCGCACTAGCCAAGACGTCAACGACCTTGCCGTCGGGAGTGCCAATCAGTAGCCCACAACCCTCGTTGGGCAGAGCACGAATGCACGCCGCGACGATGGCGTCGTGGTGCAAGGAACTCAGAGTAAGCACGCAGTCACCCTAGCGACCACCAATCAAAGCGTTGTATTCGCCTCACTACGCTTAGTGCGTGGCACGAGCCAAGCAGATCCAAGAACGTCGCGCGAAGAAACGTGAGGGGGCCGACAGTGGTGACCGCGTAGTCGCCACCAACCGTCGCGCCCGACACGACTACGAGATCATCGAAACCCTCGAATGCGGCATCGTGTTGACCGGCTCAGAAGTGAAGTCCCTGCGAGACGGCAAGGCACAGATCGCGGAGAGCTACGCCCGGGTCGATGACGACGAGCTCTGGCTCTTTCAAATGCATATCCCCCCTTGGAGCTACGCCGTTGGATTCGGCAGTCACGACCCGGACCGGAAGCGAAAGCTTCTCGTGCACCGGCACGAAATCGATCAGTGGCGTCTGAAAGTGGAGACCCAATCCCTCGCAATCGTGCCACTGAAGCTCTACTTCAAGGAAGGTCGCGCGAAGGTGGAACTGGCTCTCGCCAAAGGTCGCAAGCAACAAGACCGCCGTCAAGCGCTCGCCAAGCGCGACGCGGAGCGTGAAATTGCGCGAGCTGTTCGTCACGTCGAAAAATACGGTTGATCCAAGAGCAAATAAGGTCGCACGCACGCACTCTGGAACTTCGACGGTACACTTATCAGGCGACCATCTGGGTCGTGAAGTGACGAGGGGGTGATTGGTTTCGACGACAGTCGTCGCAGTGAAAGAAGCGAGCCGTGGTCTCCGGAGCCACGTTAAAGAGCCGGAAACAAAAAATAAACGCCAAGCCTCAGCTTGCGTTTGCTGCTTAGGTAGCAACATCCGCCTAGACCAAGCCCTGCGGTTTAGTACACGGGTGTCATAAAGTAGGGCTTACCGACGTGGTTCGTTAGTGATCGTGTCGGGACAATTCAGCTAACTACGGAACGCCACCGGCGCTGACAACAGTGACGCTCCCGACAACCTCCTGCCAGCTGCGCTCGGAGAAGGTTCACTAAGAAGCTGGCGGACCTGGGTTCGATCCCCAGCACCTCCACGAAAACACGATGCCCGCACGTCTAGTGCGGGCATCGTGTTTTAACTACGAACACGAAGTCAGCTGCGAAAAGTCGCCCAAAGTATTCGGCAGAGTTACGCACACGTAGGTCTGAGGACTGCTTCTTCCGAAAATGTACGCCAACGCCTCAGTCCCGTTGCCGTACGTCTGTCCAGCATCGAGTCCTACGTTGCCGTACGAAGGCGGAAACATCTTCTCCCCCTGAGCACCCATGGTCTGACCCGGGGTACCGGAAACCTGATCGACACCCTAAAGCCCACTCGGAAAAGTCTCGGCGGTTTCTCCCTCATCCCACAATGGCGTTCGATCGAGCGGTTGAACGGCGGAGGTTCGATCGATATGGATGACGGCGTCGAACTGGGTGGGCAAGTACGCGTGAAACCAGTGGCTCGCGCGCTCGGTTTCGGGCCGATAGATGACGCCAATCGCCCGTTCGAGCATTGGCGTACGCAAGGTTGCGGGCGCGTACTCTCCGAGTCGCACGGCGAAATTGTCCGTTGGCACCTCGTGCAACGCGTCCTCGTAACTGCCCGGCAGCGCCGGGCGAACGTGCTTGCGCTCGACGGCTCCGCCCCAGTCCGAGGCCGCGGTGACCCGGCCGTGGTGTGTAGTAAAGCCGACGATAAAGCAGTCGTCGCCCCAGGTGGTGCGCGCCAACTGGCCGACGTTGAGTTCCCCGGATCTACCCATTTCGGTCGAGCGAGCGTCGCCCACGTGCGAGTTGTGCTCCCACACGACGATCTTCGCGCGCCCAACAACGCTGCCCAGGTGCGCGTCCAGGCTACGAAGCGTCTCGGCCATGTGCTCGTCACGAAGATTCCACGACGACACCCGTCCCTGATACATCGCGCGGTAGTACCGCTCGGCGTTGTGGACAAGTCTGGCGTTCTGCTCGGCGCAGAAGTATTCGTCCTCGGCGGCCAGACCGTCACGAGCCAGGAGCGCCTGGGCGTGCCGGCGTAGGTCGATGAGTTGGGCCACCACCTCGGTCTCGCACGACGGGACCAACCCCCTGGTCACGGCGTGACCGTACTCGGCGCCCTCGCTGCCGATCAGGTCGAAGCAGCCGTAACGCTGCCTCGCGAGCGCGGCCCCTTCGGGATCGACGACGTCGAGATAGCTCACTACCGCCTCCATGGATGCGCGCAGGGAGTAGAGATCGAGACCGTAGAAGCGGGCCTTGTCTTTGTTGTCGACACGGTCGTTGTATTGGCGTAGCCAGGTGACGAAGTCAACGACGTCGCGGTTGCGCCACATCCACGCGGGGAAGCGCTCGAAGTCAATGAGGGACGACTCCGCGTCGGGGTCACTCGACAGGCCCAGTACGTAACGGTTCACCCGGTACGCGTCGGGCCAGTCAGCCTCCACGGCGACCGCGACGAAACCCTTCTCCTCGATAAGGCGTTGGGTGATACGGGCGCGCTCCCGGTAGAACTCGTGACTGCCATGGCTGGCCTCGCCGAGCAGTACGAAACGCCGATCACCGATCCAGCTGAGCAACTCGTCGTAGTCGTGATCGTCGCCGAGAACCGGAACAGTGCCCTTCAGCGTCAACCCCTCGTGCGTATCTATCGTGAACGACATGACAACCTCCTCGCTTTCGCGATAGTCACTGGGACCATCTCACTAACCAACCCGCGCCAACAGCGCGAGGTGAGTGCTAAACCACGCGACGGCCAACTCCACCTCTCGATGCGTTGCGCCGGGTTCTTCAAACATGAGCGTCGCCAGGATCAGCGAAGGGGAATCCACGCGAACTGGCCCGCCGAAGACATTCGACCACCTCTGAGTCGGGGGTCTCATCGAACTCTTCATACCACTGACCAACGGAGAAGGAACCGCTAGCCGCGACGAGCACCACCACCTCGTCGGCCTCCCCGCGAAACTCAGCTGCGGTCCGCGCCGAAGCCACCGGGACGGCCAGCACCACCCGAGCGGCGCCCCGGGCGCGAGCCACCCGACACGCCGCACGAGACGTCGCTCCCGTGGCGATGCCGTCGTCGACAATTAGTGCGGTTCGACCAACGAGGGACCTCGGTGGCCGATTGCCCCGAAACTTTTCAATCCGGCGCCCTAATTCGGCTCGCTCGCGTGCTTCGACAATGGCAAATTCCTTGGACGAAACATTCGTCGCGGCAATCACCTCGTCTTCCACCACGACCACGCCGTCCTCTCCAATGGCACCCATGGCCACCTCGCGCTGGAACGGCACGCCAATCTTTCGCACCACGATCACGTCAAGGGGCAAGTTGAGCTCGACGGCCACCTCGTAAGCAACCGGCACCCCGCCACGAGGCAGCCCGAAGACAATCGCGTTCGAGAAATCGCTCAAGGTCGCCAACCTCGCGGCCAATTGGCGCCCCGCGTCGGAACGATTAAGGAAACGGTCCAAGGACACCTCCATACCGAATCGTCTCACTATGACGTGCATCGCGCTAGGGCCGAACGTCCTATTCGCCCATTGGTCGACGCGTCAAAATGCTTGGCAAAGCTGATGGCGGTGCCTTCGCTGAACTCCTCACGATTTAGCCCCACGGTCCACGAGTGACGTCCCAGACCGATTCTCAATCACCTTTGGGCTGGTTCTGAACCATTGAACATCGCAAAGACCCACTCTTCGTGCGGCTGGCGGGTGAGGACGCCGCTTAGCCGATACGGATACGTCTGCTCACCGCGGGCGTCGCCCAACACGCGCAGCGTCGCCGGTCCGACGAACCAGATGGTGTTGCCACTTTGGCGAGCGAAGAGGAGTTCCCATGTCCACAAAATCGTCATGGGCTGGGATAATATTGACTCAAAGAACATCTCTAGCTGCGAAGTCCCGCACGCGATTTCTTGAGCTTCAGAGCCAAACAGAATGGCGTCTTCAGCGAAAAGTTGCAAGATTCCAGCAAGATCCCGGGACCTGAGCAGAGATACAAGCCGCTCCAGCACGCCATTCACGGCTTCCAGTGCCGTTGCTTCATCGCTCACCGTGGTGAGTGTAAGCCTTCGCGTATTAAGGCGTGGGGAGGGCCAGCGCCGTGACGAAGTCTTGTGGGGCATCGACCGTCACAATGAAACGTCGCTTCCCTCGAAGCGCCGCGCCGATCATGTGGCGCAACACGAACGGCCTCCCGTTGAAATGTTCAGCGACTTCGGGACGCCATGAACGACGCTCGACGAGCAGCGCCAAGGATTCCTTCGCCTCAGCCCGAATGTCAAGGTCAAAGCGTTAGGCCGCGGTCAGCTTCTCTTTCGTCAGTCCGAAGGAACGAAGGAAGTTGCGAACCCTCACCACTTGATCTTCCGTCAAATCGCGATTTCGATTGGAGCCAAAGGAGACGGTTTCACCTTTGATCGTCACAGCCCAGTTGCCACGGTGCGTCTCGTGGACCTCACCAAATCGTGCCAGCAGCGAGCACACGTCGTGCCACTGAATATTGTGATTCAGTGGGTGACAAAACAACTTCTGAGCGGTGATGCGATGGTGGTGATCCAACTTGATCGACATTCTCAACCCCCTCAGCGGGCTCTGAGACCTTTGGCCATCTCAGCACTATCCACCCTCTAGGAGGGGCTGTCAAGGCTTGCGACGAGCTCCACATGCTCGGTCATGGGAAAGAGGTCAAATACCTGCAGAAGATTCAATGCGTAGCCGCTTCCTAAGAAAATCCTTAAGTCACGAGCGAAGGTCGCCGCGTCACACGACACGTAGATCACGCGTTTGGGCGAGCGACGAACCAGTGACGCCCCGACGCCCTTCGCCAGTCCTTGACGGGGCGGGTCCAGCACGACCGTGGAACCGGCGCGCACGGTATCGTTCACCGAACGCGGCGTGACGGACCACTCGCGGACCTTCATCTGCGTTAAGCCCGACGCGTTGGTGCGCGCGTCGCGCACCGCGTAGGGCGACGATTCGACCGCCGTGACTCGACCGGCGGCTCCCACTCGCCTAGCGAGGGGCACGCTGAAGAGACCGACGCCACTGAAGAGATCGACCACGTCATCGCCGTCGCCGACTTTGGCCATCTCGAGCACCGCGTCCAGCAACACGGTGGGCGCGTAACGATGAGACTGCCAAAACGACATTGGACTCACCGAGAACACGAAATCGTGTACTGCGACGCGCGAGTGGGTCGATGGATCGAGCGGCGCGCCGGTCAGCGAACGAAGTTCGAAGGTGGTGCCGCGCTGGGACTCTCGACGGGCCACCGCGAAGGGTTCGTCGTCACCGATCGCCCGGAGCTCGACTTCGCTGACCCCGCGCCACGAGTGACCAAAGGCGGGCTCGAACCTCTCATCGGCGATCCAACAGGCGTCAATGGCGACGAGGTCATGCGAGCGGGCGGCGCGAAGGCCCAAGCGACCCCCTTCGTCGACTCCACAGCGCAACCTCGTCCTTGATCCTTTCACCGGGGCTGGCGACCCACTCACCGCGACGTCGATCTCGAGCCCCGTAATCCGGCGAAGGTGCTCGCTCACAAGCGACGCCTTCCAGGAGAGTTGGGCGTCGGGTGACGCGTGTTGAAGGTCGCACCCGCCACAACCCCCGGGGTGGGCGTACGGACACGGTGCCGCCACGCGCACCGAGCTGGCTTCCAACACCCGCAGGGCCTCGCCGCGATAGAACTTCGAGCTGGTTTCGTTCACCTGAACCTCAACCAACTCGCCCGGCAAGGAGTGGCGCACGAAGATCACCCGTCCGTCGTCGGCGCGACCCACGCCGCCACCGGTGGCGGCCCGCTCGATTCGAACAGTCACTATCGGAAGGGCCGAATGCTCGCTCATCTCGTTCGCCTAGTCAAGGCGGCTCAGGAACAAGTCAACGAGTACCTGGGTGCGCTGACGCGCGGCGGGCGTCTCGCGAGCGGTCTGCTCGAGCAGCGCCGCCAAGTCAAGTCCGAGCTCCCGCGTCTCTTCCTCGTCGGCGGCGAGCCACTCCTTCAACTGTGCCTCGTCGATTTCGGGGTGAAACTGTACGCCCACGTTCTTTCCGATGGCGAAGGCCTGCACCGCGAGTGGCGAGGTCGCCCAGAGTTGGGCCGAGCCGGGCAACGTGCAGTGATCGGCGTGGAACTCGAACCAAGGGCCCCGCGGCAACTCAATGCCGGGCACCACGTCGACTTCAAACCATCCGATCTCTCCGTCCGGGGCCCGAGTGACGTCGCCCCCGTAGTAGCGACAGAGCGCCTGGGCTCCGAAACAGACCCCGAAAATTGGCAGACCCCGTCGATCGGCCTCGCCTATGAGCGCCAACTCTCGACCAAACCATGCCGCTTCGACTTCGTGGTCGTAGACCGCGCACTTCGAACCCAGTATCACCAGTACGTCGTACCCGTCGAGCACGGGGGTCGCGCTCGTCTCGTTCATCATCACGAGATCGAGCCCATAACCGCGGGCCTCGAACGCGTCGCCGACGAGACCGGGACTGTCTTCTAAGTGGTGACGGAGTACCAGCGCGCGTGCCATCGTGCCTTCGACTTTAGTGAGTGGGACTACACGTCCTTACCTAAGCACTCGGCAACGACCATCCGATCGACTCGGCAATCTCCTTGCACGTTGGACAGAGGGGGAACTTCTGAGGGTCGCGGCCCGGAACCCACAGCTTGCCGCAGAGTGCGCGTACGGGTGTGGCGTTGACCATGCCTTCGACCACCGAATTGCCCAGCGCCACGAACTCACCGTCCTTAGGCGTGTAGCCCTCGAGCACGAGGTGCGTAAAGCGCTCATGATCACCCTCCTCGACCTCGGTCGTCGATTGAACGAGCACTTCGGCTTGGGGCTGCGTGCGCACGCGAACAATTTATCGGGTGCCCGTAGTGTTTACCTACCATGAAGAGTCGACGCCGACGACCGACGCCCACGCGCCCGATGGGCCGGGTGACGTCACACTTCACCCGCGAGGGTACGCCAAAGAGCGTCTATCGCACCGAGCGCGAGGCCCGAAGCGCGGCGCAACTGGCGTGGACGATCAACCGCGCCGAGCTCGACGCGTATCGATGCGACTACTGCCACCAGTGGCACGTCGGCAAGCGCTTTCGTGACGATTAGCGAAGGAATTGAAAAACGGGCAAGATGGAGAGACTCGAAACGAAAGGTTCCCCATGGCGGTGCAGGCGTATATCTTGATTCAATCGGAAATTGGTTCGAGCGAGAAGGTGGTGCTCGCCACGCGCGCCGTGCCCGGAGTTCTGGAGTCCTATGAGGTGACGGGCCCATACGACGTGATAGTTCGCTGCGAAGCCGCGAGCGTCGACGACCTCGGCAAGTTCATCGTGGGCGCGATCCAAAAGGTGCCCGGTATAACCCGTACGTTGACGTGCCCGGTGGTGAATATCTAGCCGAAGGCACCCCCGACGCGCAGCGTCGCTTGACGTTCTTCGCTAATTCCCCACTGCGCGAGGCCCTCGCGAGTGCCCGACCCGGCCCGGCGCGGTGGAGAACCGATCCCCGCCAATGTCTTGGAAAATCGGGGCGCCGGCTCGGGTTGCACAGCTCCTTCGGTGACAAAGACGTGTCGTGCGGTGTTGTAGGGGTGGCGCGCCGCTTCTGAAGGTGAAAGCACCGGCGTCACGCACGCGTCACCGTCATCAAATATCGCCGTCCACTCATCACGGGTCTTCGATTGAAAGATCACCGTGAATCTCTCTTTCATGTTCGGCCACGTCGTGCGATCCATTTGCGCGGGCAGTTCATCCAGGTCTAGACCCAGTCCGCGCACCAGTTCACCGTAGAACTTGGCTTCCAGGGCGCCCACTGCGACGAAGCGATGATCCATAGTTTCGTAGACCTCGTAAAAGTGCGCGCCCGTATCGAGCAGATTGACGCCCCGTTCCTCGATCCAGTAGCCGCTGTTCAAAAAGCCATGGGTCATCGCCATCATCGATGCCGATCCGTCCACCATGGCCGCGTCGACGACCTGGCCCTCGCCATTTCGCTGCGCCGAGAACACTGCTGCCATAACGCCGTATACCAAGAACAAGGCCCCGCCGCCAAAGTCGCCCACGAGATTGATGGGCGGCACCGGACGCTCCCCCACGCGCCCGAGCGGCCAGAGCGCACCCGAGATCGCGACGTAATTGATGTCGTGGCCGGCGCGCGCCGAAAGGGGACCCTCTTGGCCGAAGCCGGTCATCCGCCCGTACACCAGACGCTTGTTTCGCTTCCACACGTCCTCGGGTCCCAGTCCGAGGCGCTCGGTAACCCCCGGGCGAAAGCCCTCGATGAGGACGTCGGCCTGCTCACAGAGCTCGAGCACGAGGTCGCGCCCGGCCGTACTCTTTAAATCGATCGCGACCGAGGGCCGCGATCGATTCAAGACCTCGAACGTCGTCGTGGCGTCCGCGTCGGGGTCACCACGCTCGAGGCGCAACACTTCGGCCCCTAAATCCGCGAGCAGCATGCAGGCGTAGGGACCGGGACCGATGCCGGCGAGTTCGAGTACCTTGAGCCCCGCTAGTGGTCCACTCACAAAGTCAGTGTAGGGGGCTCGACTTTGCCCCAAGAACTAGTCCCACCAAAGATCGTGACCGAGGACCCCTCGAGCGATAAGGCCGAGTTGGACCTGACTCGTGCCTTCGACGATGGTGAGTTGGCGAGCGTCTCGGTAAAACTGCTCCACCGGGTGATCTTCCATGTAGCCCGCGGCGCCAAGAAGCTGCACCGCCAGCCCCGAGGCCTTCACCGCCACCTCGGTGGCGTAGTACTTGGCCATCGAGAGCATCGGCACGTACTCCTTGGTGTACTTGCCCTGATCTGAGAGCCACGCCGCGCGGTACGTCAAGAGCCGGGCCGCTTCGATCTCGGTCGCGCACTTGGCGATCTCCCACTGGATACCCTGAAAATCAGCGATCGTCTTACCAAAGGCCTGACGCTGTTTTACGTACTCGGTCGCATACATCAACGCGCCCTCGGCCAGACCGATCCCTCGAGCGGCCACGATAGGGCGCATCGCGTTCAGCGACTCCATGACCAACGCGAAGGCGCCGCCGATCACCTGGTTAGGTCCCACCCGCACGTCGTCAAAGACAATCTCGGTGGTGTCGATGCCCTTTACGCCCATCTTCTTATCAACACGGGGCCGCGTCACGCCGGGCGTGTCGGCGTCCACGATGAACGCCCGGATATTCGTGTGAAGTCGAAGCGCGGGGTCGCCAATCTTGGCGAAGACCACGAACCAGTTAGCTTGCATCCCACCCGAGATCCAACACTTGGTCCCATTAAGAACGTAACCACCTAGAACCTCGGGATCTTCGCTCGCACGAGTCTGCATCCCGGCCACGTCCGATCCGGCCCCTGGTTCGGAGAGACAGAAGGCCGCACGCTGAGAACCGTTCGCGATGCCGGGTAGGTACCGCTGCTTCTGCACCTCGTTGCCGGCGATCATTATCGGCCCGGTCGGCAGGCGCGTGAGCAACAACATGAGACCCAACACGTTGGAGTATTTGGTCACCTCTTCGATCGCGAGGGTGAGACCCATGATGCCCGCGCCCGAGCCGCCGTATTCCTCGGGAATGCAGAGCCCGAGCAGGTCGGCTCGCTTGAGTTCGTCAAAGAGGTCTTGGGGATATTCGCCCGTCGTGTCAATATCTCGCGCGCGCGGCTTGATCTTTTCTTGGGCGAGGCGTCGCACGCTGTGTTGAAGTTCCAGAAGTTCATTAGACAGGGCAAATTCCATATACAGCAAATTAGCCTCTCGTACACCAGAAGGAATTCGAAGGCGTTTGCCTTTCGCCTTCGTTACGACGTCACGGTTACTTCGCTGGCACTGCGTCAGCCGCGACGATCTCCTTACGAGTGGCGATCAGCACATCGCGCGAGACGATGCCCGGCCGTACGTGGGTACCCAAATCAATTTCGGATGCCTTGTCGCTTCGCACGTCCACTCGGACCGGGATTTCGCCTACTTGAACGACGAGTCGGGTCATCGCGCCGAGGAAGCTCTTACGAGTGACAAAACCCTGGCCCTCGGGGTCGACCTCGATGGCGATGTCCTCGGGACGGAGCAGTGCGTCAACGGCGCCCGTCAAATTACTGCCTTCACCACTCCGTATCGGACAACGCTGACCAAAGACGACCACCTCGTGATTTGACGCGTCAACCGGCACTCGACTTGAGATCCCCACGAACTGCGCCACGAACGCGGTCGCCGGGCGGGAGTACAACTCCGAGGGCGAAGCGACCTGTTCAATGTGGCCGCGCGACATCACGCAGACCCGGTCGGCCATCGACAAAACCTCTTCTTGGTCGTGCGTCACGAACACGGTCGTAATGGCGAGTCGTTGTTGCAGCGAACGAATCTGATCACGAAGTTCGGCCCGCACGATGGCGTCCAGGGCCGACAGCGGCTCGTCGAGCAAGAGCACGCGTGGCTCGATCGCGAGCGCTCTAGCGAGCGCAATTCTCTGCTGTTGGCCTCCAGACATCTGATGTGGGTACTTGTTCCCTTGATCACTAAGGCCCACCATCTCCAAGAGCTCACCGGCCTTCTTACGACGTACCGATGACGATTGCTTGCGCATGCGCAGACCGAACGCGACGTTGTTAAGGGCGTTCATGTTCGGAAAGAGCGAATAGCTCTGGAACACCATTCCCATGTCGCGCTTACGGGCGCTGACGTCAGAAAGATCGACCCCATCCACCACGACCCGACCACCGTCGAGAAGTTCAAAGCCCGCCAGTACACGCAGCGCGGTCGTCTTGCCACACCCCGATGGTCCGAGCAGGGCCATAAACTCACCGGGTTCAATCTTGAGCGAGAGGCCGTCGAGGGCGCGCACCTTGCCGAACGTGCGTACCAAATTCTCGAGACTGACCGCGGCTCCTACGTTCGTCGTTGGCGACCCCATCGAGTTCGTCATTGCCGTCTCTTTCATTTGAGTCATTACTCGCCCATCCTTCTACGTGTACGACGAGATCCTGATCGGTCGAGCGACACGACGGCGACCAGTAGAACCCAGGTTCCCACGAGCAGCATCATCGAGGCCGCGACCTGAATGTTGCCGTCGGACGAAATTGAGAACTGAACAATCCACACCGGAATCGTCTGCCACAGGTCGAGGCTCGCCATGGTGTATTCACCAAAGACCAACGCCAGGGTGAGTACCGTCGCCGAGAGCAGCGCCGGACGAATGTTGGGCAGTATGACCCGCCACATCGTCTTTAGCCAGTTCCCACCGAGCGATCGAGAGGCCTCGGTGAGCGTCTTAAGGTCAATCGCGCCAAGACCGGCGTCGAGCGATCGATAGACGAAGGGCATGGCGAGAATGACGTACATGAAGCTCAAAAGGTACGGTGACGCCTTCGCCCACAAGGGATACGCCCCCAACACACCGATTATCAGCACGATGGGCGGAATAACGATCGGCAACACCGTGACGACGTCAAGAACCCGACGTAGTTGGGGCAGCCGGACGTGAACGTAGATGGCGGTGGGGACCATGAGGAGTGTTGAGACCACCATTGTCGCAACCGCGAGCTTGAGAGAAAGGGTCAACGCCGCGCTGAACCCGGGCGCCCCGGGAAGCTTGTCATAGGCCTGGAATGAGAAGTGGCCCTCGGCGTTTTGCAATGAGAACTTTATTCCGGCGTAGAGCGGTATTAAGAAGTAGGCACCGGCGAGCGCTAGAACTACAAGTCGCCACCATCGAAAGTGTCGTCGCCGCTTCGTTGATCCCGTTGAGAACTCGGGGACCGTCTCGTTCTGAATTTCCGATACTTCGTAGAGGGATCCGGCACCACTTAACGGAGCCATTTCGACGCCCTCTTTCGAACGAGACTATAGAAAATCATCGTGATCGAGAGGATGACGAGCATACCCAGGGCAATCGCGTAGCCCACATGGGTCTGACCCGCGATGACGTTGCCGTTCAAGAAGTTACCGATCTGAATTGGGGAGAGTGCGATGATTCCGAGCGTGAGTGACGCCGCGGTGGCGTACGCCGCGAACGCGCTACCAAAGAGCAACAGCATTCCACCGAGAATCGACGGCATGAGCACGGGGATTCCAACGTGGCGCCAGTATCTCCAACTCGAAGCGCCCATGTTCTCTGCCGCTTCGCGCCAGGACGGGCGTAGGCCCCCAAGGGCTGGTGTGATCACGAGCACCATGAGCGGCAGCTGAAAATACATGTACACAAAGAGCACTCCAGAAAAGGTGGTGATAGTGAATCCAAAGTTGGCCAGGTTGATGCCAACGTCGCGGAGCCAGTAGGTGAGGATGCCCGTCGACCCCAAAGTCGCGAGGAACATGAAGGTGAGATTGATGCCACCAAAGTTAGCCAGCACACCCGCGCCCGTCGACGTCAGTCGACGAAGAACATTGCTGTTCGACGTCTGAATCGCGTAGGCAAGAAAGACACCAAGTATTCCGGGAACAATTGCGGAAATCAATCCCAATTTGAAGCTGTTCTCAAAACCGATCAGGAAGATTCCGTGAGTAACTAAGTGAATATTGTGCCACGTCCATCCTCCCTTATTCCCATGAAAGGCGTAGTAAATGACGGCCAGCGACGGGACGCCCAAACCCAAGAAGGTGTAAATGAGAAACGGGGCAATCGCGATCGCGGGCTCAGACTTTCGAAGAACTCTTCGAAGAAGCGAACTCGGGTGGCCGGTCGTTGCGTCGGACCCCGGCACCGAAGTACCGGGGTCCGACGCAGCTACCTCACTCTTTGACATGAGTTATGTCAGTCCGTGCTACCTACTAACTACCCATCTGTGTCGCCCAAGAGGTGTTAACCGCATTCGCCGCGGCGGTGATCTGAGCGGTCGTTGGGAACAGCGGTGTCTCACCTGCAGGCAACACGGGCAACTTCGCCACGAGGCTCTTGCTCGCCGTACCGTGCGCTTGCATGTACGCCAGTTCGGCGGGGCGGGCCCCACCGGCGAGCCAGAGGTTCTGACCGGTCACCGAGTACAGGTACTCCTCCCAAAGGCGTGCCGCCGCTGGGTCGGGAGCCGACGCGTTGATGCCTTGTGAGTAGTACTCACCGAGCAGCGCGTCCGTTGGTACCACTACTGTCCAGCCCGGCACGTTGATGCCGCCATTCGCCTGGAGGTAGTCCCACCAGATAATGATGTTCGTCGTGCCACTCGTTGCCGTGGTCGCGTCCGCGATAGTGTTCACGAAGGCGCCATTCTTGTTGAGCTTCGCGAAGAACTTCACGCCGGGCGCCACGTTGTTCAATGACCCACCGTTGGCGATCGAAGCCGCCTCAACCGCAGCCAAGGCGGAGTTGGACGTCAGTGGGCTGTTGTTCAGTCCGATCTTGTAACCGGCTGATCCCTTTTCGGTCAACATGGCCTTGAACGACGTGGGACACTTTTTCACGGTCTTGGTGTCACAACCAATGGCAACGTAGCCGCCGTAGTCGTCAAACCAGTAGCCGCCCGCTTGCTTGAGTCCCGCAGGAATCTCGCTCCAGGTCTGCACCTTGTAAGGGGCGAGCAGCCCTGAGGTCTTCGCCGTCACCGCGTAGCTCGTGCCCACGTCAATGACGTCGGGATCGCTGGAGCGTCCCTTGTCTGACGTAATGGCCTGAATCTCTTCGGCACTCGAGCCCTCGGGGTTCTCAGAATTGATCGTGATGCCGTACTTCGCTTTAAAGCCCTTGAGAATGTTGCCGTAGTTCGCCCAGTTATTCGGCAACGCGACTACGTTCAACTTCCCTTCCGCCTTGGCAGCAGCGACGAGCGCAGTCATCGAATGTGGACCACTCGCCGTGAGATGTGTCACCTTCGACCAATTGACACTCGATGCTCCACTAGCGGCCACCGAACTTGCCGAGATGCCGATGGCCACCAAACTGGTTACCGTCGCACCAGCAAGCAGCGCCGTCTTTAACTTTCTTAGTGCCATGCGTACCCCTCCCAGGGTCTTGAAGCCGCCACATTGGCCGCTGGGCGAAAGACTATCGGCTCTGGCGCGCACCGTGCAATCGGTCAAAGGGGTGTCTCGATTCCAGTTTTCGCCACGTTTTTGCTGTGTTATCAAGCGTTTCCGTGGTACTTCTTCCTTCACGTCACCCCTCGTTTTCGCCGATGTGACGCAAAATTCATCGCCGTATGTTTTCGAACCTCACCATCGCTGAGTTCGCGAATGTTCTTCGCCGCTCTCGTATCGTTCCCGCAACGAACGTCTTGCGCACTCTCGGATTCGGACTCGCGCGACCCTGTGCCAACATTGCTCCATGACGACCTTCGAGCGCGCCCAAGAGTTGCGCGCGATTTCAACGACGCGGTACGACGTCGTGGTCATCGGCGCCGGAATGACCGGCGCGGGCGTCGCCCTTGACGCCGCTTCGCGAGGACTTCGAGTCGCGCTGATCGACCGTGGTGACCTCGCCTCGGGCACGAGTTCCAAATCCTCAAAGATGGTCCACGGCGGACTTCGCTACCTTCAACAAAGGGAGTTCCGTCTCGTTTACGAAAACCTTCGTGAACGCCAACGGCTGTTACGAAACGCCCCCTATCTCGTGCAGCCGCTGCCCTTTCTCATACCGCTCTTTGGCTCGAACGGCGTGGCGTCCAGAGCTGTCGTCAAGGGCTACGCGACGGCGCTGCGCATATACGACCTGAGCGGAGGTTGGCGAATTGGCCACCGGTTCCAACGAATCACTCGCGAGCAAACCCTCGTGCACTTGCCCACGCTTCGCACTGAGAGGCTGGTCGCCGGTTTTCTCTACTACGACGCTCGCGGTGACGACGCTCGTGTCGCGTTAGCCCTGGCGAAGACGGCGGCAGTGACGTTTGAAGCCAACGTCGCGAACTACGTACGTGCTCTGGATGTCGTGAAGGGATCGACCGGTCTGGTCGAGGGCGTCGTGTGTCGCGATGAGCTAGCCAACGAAGACTTCACCATCGCGACCAAGTCGGTCGTCAACGCGACGGGCGTGTGGGCTGACGATATTTTCACCATGGCCGAACATGTGACCTCACATCGCATCACTCCAGCCAAGGGCGTGCACATCAGCGTCGCGCGCGACCGCTTGCCCGCCGACGTGGCGGCGGTAATGAACGTGCCTCACGACCGCCGCAGCATTTTCATCGTCCCCTTTGACGACGCGCCCTACACCTACGTCGGCACCACTGACACCGCCTACCAAGGTGCCCTGGACGATCCGAAATGCACTCCGGACGACGTCGCGTATCTCCTAGACGCCGTCAACGCGTCGACCTCTTCCGGTCTTGGTACCGCGGACATCACGGGCGTGTGGGCCGGACTTCGTCCACTCTTGGCGCCCACCAAAGGCAAAGCAATCAACGAACGCACCGCCGACCTTTCGCGTCGTCACCGCGTCAGCGACACCGGCGACGGCGTCGTGCACGTCACGGGAGGTAAGTGGACCACCTATCGACAGATGGCCGAAGACGCGGTCGACGCGCTGAGGCCGTACCTGACCAACGTGGCCAAGGTCCGCACGAAGAACCTGCCACTTTATGGCGTGAGCGTGTGGCGCCCCACGAATCCGCTTGAGGTTCACCTCTATCACCGCTTTGGCGCGGACGCCCCGGCTCTGGTTGAGAGCGTCCGCAACGATCCGCGACTCGGCGAGACACCGATCGCCGATCAGCCCTACGTCGGTGCGGAGTTCATCTTCAGCGCGCGTGAAGAGATGGTCACGTCCTTGACCGACCTGCTCACCCGACGCACCCGCGCGCATCTCCATGACGCACGCGCCACGCTGGCGAGCGCGGCGAGCATCGCGCGCCTCGTGGCCCCGATACTGAACTGGGACGAAGACCAAATCCTGCACCAGGTCGACCAGTACCGCGCCTTGGTCGAAGACGAATTCGCCGCGGCGGGACTCACCCTCTAAGGGAATCTGTTGACCGAACCCACCATGCCCAACCTCTACCCCTCACGGGACTTGGACGGACCTCCCCCCTCGCCTAGCGCGCTACTTGACGAACTATCGAGCGCGGGCGTCGCCTTCGATGTAGGGACCAACGAGCGCGCCGAGCACGCTCGCGATTGGTGGCCACTGTCGATTCCCGAGGTCGCACGCGGTCACGTCACGAACTGGCCGGGCGTGGTGGTGCGTCCCCGCTCCACCCTTGAGGTCAGCTCAATCTTGCGCATCGCCGAGTCGCACCGAGTCGCGGTCACCGCTCAAGGCGGGCGCTCGGGCGTGGGCGGCGGCGCGGTACCCGAAACGGGCGCCATTGCCTTGGATCTCACCGGTCTCAACGAGATCATCGCCCTTGACGCTCGTTCGTGCACGGTGCGCGTACAAGCCGGCATCTTCGGTCCCGACCTCGAACAGTTCGTTCAAAAATCGGGGTTCACCGTCGGCCACTTTCCCCAGTCCTTCGACCTCGCCACGGTCGGGGGGTGGATCGCGTGTCGCGGCGCCGGCCAATTCTCGAATCGCTACGGCAAGATCGAAGACATCGTGGCGGGACTCGAGGTCGTGCTGGCAGACGGCAGAGTCGTCCGGACGGGTGCCCTCGCAGGTGCGGGACCGCGCTCAGCCATGGGGCCCGATCTGACGCAGCTGTTCGTCGGTAGCGAGGGCACGCTCGGCGTGATAACGGCGGCTGCTCTGAGGGCCCATCCTGTCGCAGGACACCAGGTGAGGGCGGCATTTGGCTTCGCGAGCTTCGAGAAAGGGCTCGAGGCGTTGCGCGCGACGCTCCGGCTCGGGGCAACACCAGCAGTCGTCAGGCTCTATGACAAACGGGAGTCGGGCCGCAGCTTCGAAATCGGCGACGCCAACGTCCTGATCGTTCTCGACGAAGGGCACGCACCGGTGATCGACGCAGCCATGAGCGTGTTGTCGGCCGCATGCATCGACAACGGCGCGTCACCTCTCCCCGATTCCCTCGTCGAGACCTGGCTCGGGCACAGAAACGACGTCTCGGCTCTTGCCTCGGTCACGCGGGCCGGGATCGTCGTCGACACGATCGAAGTGGCCGCCCCGTGGTCTGAGCTCGCGGCGCTCTACCGCGACGCGCTCGATGGCCTGAACGGCATCGACGGTTGTCTCGCCGCCTCTGCCCACGAGTCGCACGCCTATCTCGACGGCGCTTGCCTCTACTTCACTTTCGCAGGGCGCGGACCGGACCCGAGCGACGACAAGTGGGCCGAGGACTACTACCGCCGCTCGTGGGAGGAAGTCATGGGCGCGACGAGACGCCACCGCGGTTCCATCTCCCACCATCATGGGATCGGCCTCGTGCGCGGGCCTTACCTCGCGGATGCCCTCGGCGAGGGCTTCTCCGTACTCGAGTCGCTGAAGGCGGCGCTCGACCCGGTCGGAATCCTCAATCCCGGCAAGCTCGGGCTCTCCTCCCCCTTCGGAGACGCGTCGACTTTCATGACGTCGTCCCACTCCTGTCCATGACTCCCGCCAAGTCGGGTGGTCAGGTCCTCGTCGTCGACGTAGGGACAAGCGGCGTGCGGGCGACTGTGGTTGGCGAAGATGCCCGCATCGGCCTCGTCGAGTACGAGGAGGTGCTGCCGTCCTCACCGGCGCAGGGTTTTGTCGAGTTCGACGCCTCGAAGATGGCGAGCGCCGTGCTCACCGTCGCACGCGCAGCCCTCGACCGGAGCGGGCCGGTCGAGGGCGTCGGCATCGCCAATCAGAGGGCGTCGACGATCCTGTGGGACAGAATTTCAGGGGAGCCGGTGGGGCCGGGCATCGGCTGGCAGGACCTCCGCACGGCGGGCATGTGCCTCATGCTCCGCGACGAGGGCATCCGTCTCGCTCCCAACCAGTCCGCCACCAAACTCGTCATGCTCCTCGACCTCGCCGATCCTGACCGCTCGCGCGATCTGTGCTTTGGCACTGTCGACACCTGGGTGGCCTGGGTCCTGTCGGGCGGCCAACTCCACGTCACCGATCACACGAACGCAGGAGTGACCGGCCTCGTCACTCATGACGGTCGGGGCTTCGACACCCAGCGTTGCGAGCAGCTGCGGATCCCGCTGTCGGTTCTGCCGCAGATCGTCGACTCGACCGGGGTGCTCGGCCCCGCCTCTGCGCTCGAGGGGGCGCCTCCGATCGCAGGTATCGCTGGCGACCAGCAGGCATCGCTCGTCGGGCAGGGCTGCCTCGAGCCCGGACAGGCGAAGGCGACATTCGGTACGGGAGGCATGCTCGATTGCTGCGTCGGTCCGGATCGACCCTCGTTTGCCGAACGGGGCAGTTCCGGGTGCTTCCCGATCATCGCGTGGAGCGCCGGCGGCAGTCTCACCTGGGGCCTCGAGGGCGTGATGCTCTCGGCCGGATCCTGTGTCGAGTGGCTTCGCGACGATCTTGGCGTCGTCTCCACTGCAGCAGAGACGGACGAAATAGCAGCCTCGGTCGACGACTCTGCCGGCGTCTACTTCGTCCCCGCCTTGCTCGGCCTCGGGACGCCGGTGTGGGACTTCGGCGCCCGCGGCACCGTGCTCGGTCTGACCCGTGGTTCCACTCGTGCCCATCTCGTGAGAGCCGTGCTGGAGGGCATCGCCCACCGTGGGGCTGATCTTCTCGAGGCGGCCGAGCTCGACGCCGGCCTGAGTGTCGGCGCGCTCGCCATAGACGGAGGAATGAGCCAGAACGCCACGTTCGTCCAGGCGCTCGCCGATGCAACGGGTCGGCGCATCGACGTGTCGGCTGTGACCGAGGCCACAGCGATGGGCGCCGCTTACCTCGCCGGAGTCGCAACCGGGATGTGGCCCGATCTCGCTACCGCATCTGCGCAGGTCAAACCGGCGCGTTCGGTCGAGCCACGCCGCCACCCCAACCGGGAGCGTTGGCTCGACGCACGCGCCAGATCCGAACGGACCGTACCCGAGCTCTCCTCGCTCGACTTCTGAGCCCGGACGCGGCGGGCGATGTTAACCGTCGGACACTTACTATGTTAATCGTCGGACACTTAGTGGCATCCGGACGCACTCGCGCTCAAGTTCCTCGCTCAGGCGCCGATACGCTCAAGGTCGACACTCTCGCCCGCCGGGCCGATTGGAGCTCCCGCACAATGACGACTGAGAAGGCGCTGACGACCGAGGACCGGCCGCAGGGCTCTGGCGTCGCCGCACCGCCCGCGCCTGGCCGTGCGACAGCTATCGGCCAAGCGCTCGTCAGGAATCTCTCTTCCGTCGTCCGCGGCACCGAAGAGGCCTGCCGGCTGGCAGCTACCGCGGTGCTGGCCGGAGGTCACCTGCTGATCGAGGACGTGCCCGGAGTCGGCAAGACGATGCTCGCGAAGGCCATTGCCGCCTCCCTCGGAACGTCGCTCGCCCGCATCCAGGGACACCCTGACCTGCTGCCCTCGGACATCACCGGGGTGAGCGTCTACAACGAGACGACGAGGGACTGGGAATTCCGGCCCGGCCCCGTCTTTGCCCACGTCGTGCTCTTCGACGAGCTGAACCGTACCCCTCCTCGGAGTCAGGCAGCTCTGCTCGAGTCGATGGAGGAGCGGCAGGTGAGCGTGGATGGGCAGTCATGGCCCTTGCCAGAGCCTCACCTCGTGCTCGCGACCCAGAACCCGGTGGAGCAAGCAGGCACCTACCCGCTTGTCGAAAGCCAGATGGACCGATTCCTCCTCGCCACGCGCCTCGGCTATCCCGACGCGAAGACCGAAGCTGCTATCGCCCTCGACCGGGGCGCGCAACAGGACCTCGCTCTGCTGGAGCCGGTGTGCTCGCCGCGAACCCTTGCCGAGGCCCAGGCCGAGGTTGCCAACCTGCACGTGCATGAGGCCGTCGCCGACTACGCCGTCGCCCTCGTTCGCGCCTCGCGCTCGCTGCCCGAGGTCCGCCTCGGCGCGAGCCCTCGCGCGACCATCGCGGTGCTCGCGGCCGCCCGGGCCGAAGCTGCGCTGTCAGGGCGCGGTTATGTCACGCCGGGCGACGTGAAGCGCATAGCCGCAGCCGCACTCGGTCACCGGCTCGTGGTGGACGCACCGCAGGGCTTGATCGACTCTGGGGCGATTGTCGTGCGGGCACTGCTCGAGAGCGTTCCTTCCCCACGTCCGTGAACCGCTCCAGGCGGAGCTCCCGAGCATCTAGGCGATGGGGGCGGGCACGTCCTGACCGTGCCTTCGGGACAGTGAGCGGAGCAATCATTCTCCTCGCCGTCTGGGCCGCCGTCGCCCACGCGAGCGGCTCGGGGTGGGTCCAGGCACTGGCGGCGCTCGCCGGTGGCATCATGCTCGTCGGGCTTCTCTCTCCGCGCTGGGCCGTTCGCAGGGTCACCGTCGAAGTCGTCGGGTCGCCGAGCGACGCGACGAGCGGGCAACCGCTCGAGGTGAGCATCAAGGCAACGAGATCCTGCCGCTGCTCGCCCATCCGCCCGAAGGGCCCGCCAGTGCTGCTGAGAGCCGGCCAACCAACGAAGCTCACGCTGCAGCCAGAGCAGCGCGGGGTCCTCGGGGCCATCAATGTCCGCGTCGCGAGTGCCGCCCCGCTCGGCCTTCTCTGGTGGTCGACCCGGCGCCGGTTGGAGCTCCCGCGACTGGTCATGATCGCACCGGCGCGAGGCGAGGCTCAAGGATCGTTCCTCTTAAGCGAGATGGGCGAGACCGGGCGCGGGCAGTCCAAGCTGGCTGACAAAGGTGAGCTCCGCGGCGCTCGTCCGTACCATGTCGGCGACAGCCCGCGGCAGGTTCACTGGCCTTCTACTGCCCATACGGGCTCGCTGATGGTGCGCGAGTCGGAGATCCACCCGGATCGGCCCGTCCGAGTGGTCGCTGTCCTGCCTGAGGACGCGGATCTCGCCGAGCTCGAGGCTTCTCAGGTGCGGAGCACCGTCGCGGCGCTCCTCGAACACCGACGGCAGGTCGTCCTAGAGACGACCGAGGCAGGCGACCAGATAGCCGCGGTCGTGGCTGATGAGCGCTCGGCCGGTCGCCGACTGGCAAAGGCCGGTCGCAACCCATGGGCCGATCTTGGCCCGCCCGCCCGCGCACCTCGGTGGACTCCGTGACAAGCGTCTCGCTCGTCGAGCGGGTGAGGCGCGCGAACGCCCCTCCCCCGCCAGACGACTCGGTGCTTTTCCGAGTCGTGACGATGATCTCGGTCGGGACAGGGATCATCGCGTGCGAATCTGTCGGTGAGCTCTCCGCCCCGATCGCGATATGGGCGTTCATGGCAGTAGCGATCGGGATGGTCTTCTCTTACGCGACGCGCACCCGGCCTTGGCAGTGGCTCAAGCTCGTTCTCGCGATCTCGGTCATCGCCGTATTCGCCGAATTCGTCGCGGAGATCTTGCGAGCGGCACACACCGGAGAGCTGGCGTCGATCGAAGTCCCGCTCGCCGGTCTGTTCACTTGGGTCCAGGTGATCCACGCGTTCGACGTTCCTGCACGCCGCGACCTTCTCTTCTCGCTCGCAGCGGCTGCCGCGCTCGTGACCATCGCCGGAGCTCAGGCGGTCTCGTCGAGTTTCCTGGTCTTCGTGGCTATCTGGCTCCTGTCGACGCTCGTCGGCCTCGCGTGCTCGTGGAGGTCGATGACGGGCGACACGCGTCCGGTTCCCGTCGGAGTTCTCGCCGCCTCGCTCGCCGCCGTCGTAGCCGTGGCGCTCGCCCTCCTCGTCGTGTTGCCGCAGCCACACGCCAACCAGAGCATCACGCTGCCGGCGTCGCTTACCTCCTATCTGCCGCTCGCGGGATCGGGGCTCGTGAATGGCACGGGCACACACCCGACCGAGCCGGCGCAACCCGGAAAGCCTGGCGGCCAGATTGGCGTGGGCGGATACGTCGGCTTCAACGGCCCGCTCGACATCGCGGACCGGGGTTCGCTCGGCAACGAGGTGATCATGCGAGTCCGCGCCGACCGCCCCGGCTACTTCCTCGGGATGACCTACGACACCTGGAACGGCCAGAGCTGGCTGCAGTCGAAGCACGACCTCGGCGCGACGACGCTCGCCGGCGGCTCCCCGTTCCAGATACCGGACCAGTCCTTCGGCGGGCAGCAGGTTACGAGCAATATCCAAACGTTCTATATCGAGCAACCCCTGCCGAACCTGTTGTTCGCGACGACAGAACCGGCGGAGGTTTACTTCCCGGCGCATTCGCTGATCGTCGGGAACGACGGCTCGATCCGCTCGACGGTCGCGATGACCCCCGGGACCGTCTACACAGTTATCTCCGGTGACGACGAGGTGAGCCCGGCCGTGCTCGCCACCGACCGGACTTCGCTAACCAGTCAACAGAAGGCTCTTCCCTCCATACAAGCCGCTCTCGAGCTGCCGTACGGGTACCCGCGAGCGGCCGCCCTTGCGCGGAAGATCGTCAGTACCGGTCATGCGACGACCACTGAAGCAAAGGTGAGCGCTCTCGAGGCCTGGATCGGTGCAAACACCGAGTACTCGACCTCGATACCGCCGCTTGCCCCCGGCGAGGACGCCGTGAACGCATTCCTGTTCGGCAATCGGAAGGGCTACTGCGAACAGATCTCGACGGCGCTCGCTGTCATGCTTCGCACACTCGGGATCCCGGCGCGCGAGGCGATCGGCTACGTCCCAGGACCCTTCGATCCGCTGTCGGACCTCTACGACATCCAGGCAAAGGACGCTCACGCCTGGGTGCAGGTGTATTTCCCGAGCTACGGCTGGCAGAACTTCGACCCGACGGCGTTGGTCCCTCTCGCTGCGGAGAATCCCGGCTCGGTCATCCTGCACGACGTGTGGTCCCGCGTCGCCGACCTTCCCTGGCTGCCTATCGGAGCATTGGGCGGGGCGGGCGTGGCGGGTTACGGGTACCTCTCGTGGGAACGCCGTAGGCGGCGCCGGCCGACGACCTGGGCTGGCCAGATGGCGCTCCGCCTCGAGCGCTTGGGCTCTCGAGCCGGCATCGGCCGCCTCCCTGCCGAGACTCTGGCCGAGTATGCCGCGCGACTCGATCAGGCGTTGCCGGCACTCGGGCTCGGGCACGCAGCTGCCATCCTCGAGGCGAGCGCCTACTCGCCGGGCGGCGCCCCTCGAGAACGCGGCGTCGCGCCTGCCGGGGTCGCGGCGGACGAGATCGCGGCGGTGACGGGAGCCCTCGACCGGCTCGGGCACCGGCTCGGTCACCGGCTCGGTCGATGGCGACCCTCGGCGCGAGCGGCCACCTGACGAGTCACTCAACCGAGCAGCGCGAGCGCTTCGGTGTACGGGGTCGCCGACGCCAGCATCGGTCGGAAACGCATCAGGGAACGAGGCATCGAGATACCGACGACTGCGCTCAACAGACCCCCGCGCCCGAACGCGGCGACAAAACGCCCATCCTCCTCCCGACCATCGACCACCACGACCTCGTCGGCCGGATCCGGGATACCGAGCACCTGGATCTTCACGTCGTACTGGTCGGACCAGACGTACGGCACAGTCACGAAGGGCTCTCTCGAGCCGAGAAGCGTGCCGGCTGCGTGATCTCCTTGCTCGGCCGCGTTCGTTCGATGTTCGAGGCGGACCGCGTCTCTCCCAGGGCCGAACGGCCACAGCGCGAGGTCGCCGGCAACGACGATGCCGGGCGCCACCTGCAACGTCTCGTCGCACGGCACGCCCCTTGGACTGAACTCGAGGCCTGATCCCTCGAGCCAGCCGACATTGGGGACGGCGCCTATGCCTACCAGTACCGCGTCGGCATCGATGGCCGAACCGTCAGTAAGGACCGCCGCCATCGCCCCGCCTGGCACGGCGCGCGAGACGGAGTCGATCTCTGAGCCGAGAAGTACACGGACCCCGTGGTCAAGGTGGAGACGGAGACAGGCCTGCCCGACCAAAGGCCCGAGCACCCGGGCGAGCGGGAACTCGAGCGGCTCGACGACGGTCACGTCAGCTCCCAACTTGCGGGCAGTTGCAGCAACCTCCATGCCGATGAAACCTCCGCCGATCACGAGAAGGCGCGCGCCGGGCGTGGTCAGGACGGTTCGGAGGGCCACGGCGTCGTCGATCGTGCGCAACAAGTGGACGCCGGGCTGAGCCTCGAGACTCGGCAGGGTTCGCGCGCTGGCACCGGTCGCGATAACAAGCCCGTCGAAGCTGAGGTGCTCGCCCGACGCAAGGGTCACCGACCGTGCCTCGACATCGAGACTCATCGCACGATTGTCTGGGCCTTGCCGGCGATCCAGCGCGAGCGCCTCGAGTTGGTCGTTCTGGCGGAGCCAGACCTTGTCGAGCGGCCACTCACCGGCAAGGAACTGCTTCGACAACGGTGGGCGATCGTACGGCAGGTGGCTCTCGTCGCCGAGCAGGACTATCTCTCCTGCGTAGTCGCGGGCCCGAAGTCCCTCACATGTACGAAGGCCCGCCAGACCTGCGCCGACGACCACTACCCGCTCCATCAGCCGCACGCCTTTCGCCTCAGATCGAGCCCGTACCTTTTCTCGCTCCTCTGAAAGGTAGCCTCCAGTCGCAATGGCTGACACTTCATCACTGGTTGGGGCGCCTTCGGGCCCGGCGGGCTGGCCCGCTGCCGATCCTGCGATCGACGCGCTGTTCGCGGAGGTGATCGGGACACCAGAGGGGCGTCGCGATCCGTACACCCGCTACAAGGCTTTGCGTGAGGCCGCACCTGTCTACGCGAGCGGTATGGGTCTCGTGATTTGCACCCGCTACGAGGAGTGCCAATTCGTGTTGCGCGACCCGCGCTTCGGCAAGGCCGAAGGCACGCGGGCGGACATCGCGCAGGCTCGTTTCGGTCACCTCGAGATCTTTCCCCGTATCGAGGCGCTCCTCTCGGATCGTCGCTCGCTCTTGTTCATGAACCCGCCCGACCACACCCGATTGCGCTCGCTCGTCTCGAAGGCATTCACGCCGCGGACGGTGGAGCGTCTCCGTCCCGAGATCGTCGCGCTCGTCGACGGCCTGCTCGACCAGGTGAACCCCGGCGAAGTGACTGACGTGATGAGTGCGCTCGCCTTCCCGCTGCCTGCCAACGTGATCAGCCACATGATCGGGGTACCCGAAGAAGACTGGCCGCGTTTTCGCAACGTCGTGAGTCAGGCGACCGCCTTGCTCGAACCGATCGTGCCCGACGATGAGCTCGAAGCCGCTCTTCTCGCCCAGCTCGAACTCGAGGAGTACTTCCAAGCTCTCGTGGCTGAGCGCCGGGCGCGCCCGCAGGATGACCTGCTCAGCCAGCTGATCGCCGTGCAAGAGGGGTCCGACCGCCTGAACGAGGGCGAGCTCATCTCGATAGTGATCCTGTTGTTCGGAGCGGGCTTCGAGACCACCACCAACCTCATCGGCAACGGCCTGTACGCCTTGTTGACCCATCCCGACGAGCTTTCTCAGCTCCGGAGCGATCTCGGGAGCGGCGACCGGAGCGCTGTCATCCGCGCGGCGATCGAGGAGCTGCTCCGCTGGGACAGCCCGGTGCAGTTCGACGGACGCCAACCTTTTGAGGACGTCGATATCGGTGGCGTGACCGTGGCTGAGGGCCACGAGGTCGTCACGGTTCTCGGCGCAGCGAATCGCGACCCCGAGCATTTCACCAACCCCGAGCAACTCGATTTGCGACGCAACGAGGGACCGCCGATGAGCTTCGCGAGTGGGATCCACTTCTGCCTCGGGGCTGCACTCGCGCGCACAGAGGGGCAGGTCGTGTTCGAGAGGTTGCTCGATCGTTTCTCCTCCATCGAGCTTGCGGACGACTCGCCGGAATGGAAGAACCGCATCACGCTGCGCGGTCTCGCAGCATTGCCGGTCGTCTTCTCGGAGTGACGGACGCCGGCAGTCTCGGAGCGATCCAAGAGGCCACGTTCGCAAAAGCCGCTTCGTACACCGCTGCCTCGTACCCGCCCGAGAGTCGGCTCTCACCCGAACAGCTCAATCGCTACTTGGATCAGCGCGCCTTCGCCGTCGTCGGGTCGACTCGCCCTGACGGTAGGCCCCACTCGGTGCCCACCTCCTACGTCCGCCGCGGCGCGGCGCTCTGGATGCCGATTGGCAAGGGGTCGGCCCGCGAGCGCAACATCCGGGCGAACCCGAAGGTGAGTCTCGTCGTGGCCGAGGGAGACCATGACCGCCACGTGGCCGTGATCATCGAGGGAACAGCCGACGTTGTCGACTGCGACAGCGCGCCGAGCGATCTTCGTGAGCAGATGGACGGCGACTGGATCGAAGGTTGGGTTCGGCTGCGGGCAAATCGGGTGATGTCCTACGCGTCTCCCGGGATGGTCTCCTAAGCCATCAGGGACTGATGAGTCCGAGGACCGCGCTCACCTTGCGGGCGCCTTCGGGCTGTACTCGTAAAAGCCCCGCCCTGACTTGCGCCCGAGCAGACCTGCCTCGACCATCCTTAGAAGCAACGGAGGAGGTGCGTAGAGCGGTTCCTTGAATTCCTCGTAGAGGGATTCCGCAACTGCCTTCATGGTGTCGAGTCCGATCAGGTCCGAGAGAGTCAACGGCCCCATCGGGTGTGCACATCCCTCGGTCATGCCGGCGTCGATGTCGTCCCTCGTGGCAAAGCCGGATTCCAGCATCCGCACCGACGAGAGCAGGTATGGGATCAAAAGGGCGTTCACGATGAAGCCGGCTCGGTCTTGCGATCGGATCACGCGCTTGTCGAGCGTCTCGGTAGCCAGCAGGGTGGCGCGGTCGATCGTCACGTCGCTCGTCAGGAGCGACGTGACCAGCTCGACCAGTCGAAGGACCGGCACCGGATTGAAGAAGTGAAGGCCGATGACCTGTTCAGGACGGTTCGTCACGGTCGCCAGCTTCATGATCGGGATGGACGAAGTGTTGGACGCGAGGATGGCGTTCTCGGACTCGACGATCCGATCGAGCGCCCGGAACGTCGCGATCTTGGCCTGCTCGTCCTCTGTGATCGCCTCGATGACGAGCTCGCGGTCCGCCAGGGTGCCAAGGTCGGTCTCGTAGCGGATCTGCGTGAGCGCCCGCTCGGAGTCCTCCTCGGAGAGCTTGCCGCGCCTCACAGCCGTCGCGAGTGAGCCTTCGATACGGGCTCTCCCCATTTCTGCTGCTGAAGCGTCCACCTCAACGACCGTGACGTCCAGGCCTGCGCGGGCGCAGACCTCCGTGATGCCGGAGCCCATGAGGCCCGATCCGATGACGCCGATGTGTTCGAATCTCTCTGCCATATCCCGACGCTACCCAGGCGGCGACGAGAGGTGGCGGCAATGCTGCCGTCGTCTCTCGGTCCGCGGTCCGCCGCGCGTGGTCAGCCTTCTCGGTGTTCGCGAAGCAAGGACCACATTGCCTTCTGCTCGACCTCGCTCATGTGAGGATCTTTGACCTTCCAGGCGACAACGTCGGCCAGCTGCGCCTTCAACTGAGCCGAGTCGAACGGTGCGATGACGGCGTGGACCAGGCGGTCGCCCTCGCCACATGGCGCAGCGGGGAGCCACTCGGGAGCAGGGATCCGGTGCAGGCGCTGATGCAGGCGAGCGAGAAGCCTGGCCTGCCTGCGCACCGTCCAGGGACGCCGACCGATCTCATCGAGCATCGAGGGTCCGTCAACCCGCTCCATCACGAGGTCGGTCCCGTCATCACTGATCTCGGCAATAGCAGGTACGGGATAGCCGAGCCCTCGCACGTACTCCATCGTCCGCGCCTCGGTCGACATCGAATGCCCCTCGCGCGAACGCCGAAGCACGAGGCCGCTCCCGTACTCGAAGACGTCAGAGTCGCGGCCCGAGGCGAGCAGCGCGCCTGGCTCGTTCACCGACGAAGCGTAGCGACTTGTCGGCAGTCCTTTCGACCTATGGCCGAGCTAGTCACCGCTCGGCGCATCAGCGGTAGTGCTCTGCCGCCCTACTCCTCTAGCTCGTCGTCGCTCGAACCGACGCGCTCGAGGCGAGGAAGGATCGCATCGACTCGCTCGCGCGCGCCCCGGATCCGCCGGTCGAGCTCTTCGACGATCTCCACGGCGCGCGAGAGCCTGTCTTCGAGAAGGTCGACGTCGACGACGCCGCGATCGAGTTCTGCGATGATCCCGTCGAGCTCTGCAGCAGCCTCGCTGTAACCAAGGTCGGCCACCACTGCCCTCGTCTGTTCTGTGCCCGTCACGTCGTCACCCTCCATGATGCTCCTTGGCACTCGTTGGCTTAATGGGCGACGCGACCGTTCGCTCGCCAATTGACAGGGCCGCCGAGACGATCGTCCCGTCGGCCACGACGGTCACGAGCTCGTCGCCCGGTGATACGTCGGCCACATGGCGGACGACGCCACCGCCCGGCCCCCGCGTGAGCGACCATCCTCTTTCCAGCTGGCGCCGCGGATCGAACGCGTCGAGGATCGCCCGTCGTTGGGCCAACTGCTGTTCGCAATCTCTGAGGTAGTGAGTGACCTGTGATGCCAGGTGGTGCGATCTGCGGGACAAAGACGACGCGCACCGCTCAATCGTCAAGGTCGCGCTCCGCTCGGTACGCACCCGCGCGCGCGCGATGACCGCGTCCGCCCTCTCGAGCTCATGCCGGGCGGCGCGAGAAAGGTCGGACCGGCGACTTCGGAGCTCTCGAGCTGTGCTGTCCATCGCACGCGTGCTCGTGTTCAAGATCCGCGTCACCCGATCGCTCAAAGCGTCGAGATAGGCGAGCACCACGTCGACCACGGCCTCGCCGCACGCAGTCGGTGTCACGAGGGATCGATGAGCGATCTCGTCGGCGACAGACCGGTCCCCGGTATGCCCGATGCCCGTCCAGACCGGGTATCGCGACGAGAGGATCGCTCGCGCGACCAACTCGTGATCGAACGCAGCGAGATCCCCCTTCGCCCCTCCACCGCGGACTACGACTATGAGATCTAGCTCGACCTCCTGCAGGCGGCCCAGAGCGTCGGCGATCTGGCCAGGAGCGTCGACGCCTTGGACGAGGGAAGTCTCGAACCGAGTCTTGAACGCCAGGCCGGAACGCTGGAGCTGGCCAGTGAAGTCCCGATAAGCCTCTGAACCGGCGCTCGTGACGAGCCCGATCCGAAGCGGGACCAGAGGGACCCCAAGCCGGCGGTTGGCGTCGATCACGCCCTCGGCCTGGAGCGTCATCAGCAGCTTGCGTCTCGCCGCGGCGATTCCCCCGACCAGAGCCTCCACATCGAGATCGGTCATGGAGAAACGCACGCGGGCGCCCGCCTCCCACACCGACACCTTCCCTCGGACCCGGACCACGAGCCCAGCGGTGAGCTCCACGCCCACGGCATCGAGCGCCGCCGCGATCGTCGGCCACTCTCGTGACCAACACGCGACCTCGAGCGTGGCCCCCGTGGCCCGGTTGCCATACGGATTGCCGGCGCGCGCCTCGGCCATCCCCTCAGCGTCGTGGTCAGCGAGCTCGATGTAGCGGTGACCCTTCGACACGGTGACCTTCCGAATCTCGCCGGTCACCCACACCTCGTCGGGAAACTCCGCCCGCAGCGCGATCCGGAGGCGCTCATAGAACCCTGCAACGCTGAGTGCGGAATCCGAAGCACCGCCGGGCGAGATCTCGGAGAACGACCCTCCTTCATAACTGATCGCAGCAGCGAGATCAGGCGGTCGTCCGGACGCAAGTGCCTCGCGTGCCAGCTGTAGACCTTGCACTCGGCGATCGAGCCCGGGCAACGGGTCCACCCGGCCAGGCGAAGTGTCAGCCCGGCCAGGCAAGGAAGGAGGCAAGCTCTGCGAGCGCGGGCCTTCAGGGGCTGTGTCCGGCTCGAGCGCTAGCTCTGCCGGCCCGTCGTCCTCGATGCCGAAGTCGAACTGAAGGGCGTCGACTGCCTTCTTCCGAGCCACGGAGTCAGGCTACTGCGGGGGTGTACGACGTCCGCAGATGCGAGGGACACCGACCTCAGGTCGTGGCTGTACAGGTGCCAGAGCCACCGCCGTTGGATAATGACCTATGGCTTCAGTGAACTCCTCGACAGCGTCCCGCTGGTCCCTCTGGTCTGAGAATTCGATGCTTTCGATCGGGTCGAAAGGTTCCTTCATGTCGATCGGCTCCGTCGGATCCGCGTTCTCTATCGGCTCGGCCTTGTCACTGCTCTCGGTCATGTCCGCACTCTCGCGTTTTGCGGTGATGTCCTTCAGGGCGCAACGAGCTGCCCTTGCGTCACCTTCCCACTGACGCTTGCGCCGCCGCCGCTCGCCCCAGTCGACCGTCACCGCCGCCCGAAGCCGAAGAGTCGCTGAGCGACCCGCCGCATCTGGATCTCCTCTGAGCCCTCGGTGATCCGATACCGGCGGTGGTGCCGGTAGATGTGCTCGAACGGTTCGTGGCGGGTGTAACCGAGCCCGCCGAAGACCTGCATCGCACGGTCCGCCGCTTCACACACGAGGCGATTCGCTCTGTAGTTGGCCATCGACACCTTGTCGGAGACGGCGAGGTGGTGGTTGCGATCGAGATGCCACGCCGTCGAGTACACGAGCAGGCGAACCATCTCGCACTCGCTCGCCAGCTCCACCAGGGGCCATTGGATGCCCTGGTTGACGGCCAGAGGCTTTCCGAAAACGACACGCTCCTTGGCGTAAGCAACCGCCCGGTCGATGCAGTACTGAGCCGCGCCCACGCCACTCGCCGCCTGTCGGATTCGGTTCTCGTGCGTGAACGTATTGGCCACCTCGAGCCCTCGCCCGACCTCGCCCAGCACGTCGTCGGCCGGGACGACCACGTCTGTGAGGGTCACCTCGGCATGGTCGGTCGGCATGTTGAACGTCCACCAGTAAAAGGGCACGTCAAAGCCGGGCGCGTCGGTCGGGACAAGCAGCGCGGTGATCCCGGAGGCATCGCCGGCGTCGCCGGAGGTCCGAGCGAACACGAGGTCGTGAGTGGCGTGGTGGATGCCGCTGTTGAACCTCTTCGCGCCGTTGATCACCCAGGCGTCACCTTCCAACAGCGCAGTCGTCTCGAGCCACGTCGCGTCCGATCCGTGATCGGGCTCGGTCAGGCCGAAGGCCAGGCGTCGTGTGCCGATCACCATCGCCTGGGACCACTCTGCGCGCTGCTCGTCGGTTCCGAAACGCTCCATCATCACGACCATCGGGTTGTTCGCCACTACCGACGACTCGTTCTGAAGGTCGTTGTGGAGCCCGAGGCCCTTCCGGGCGAGATGCTCACGGATCACAGCCATGTCGAGGTTGGTGCCCTCGCGCCCGCCAACCGAGGCCGGCAGGCCGTAACGCAACCAGCCGGCCGCGTCGGCCCTCCGCCGCATCTCACGAAGCTGCGCTTCCCACTCAGGCCGCGGTAGTCCGCCATTGTCGAAGTCCGTCCGGGCCCACTCCCTCCGGTGGTCGAAGAACTCCGGGTGCTCGGCTTCGAGCGGCACGATCTCGCGCTCGATGAACTCGTCAAGCTCGGCGAGGAGGGGTGGTAGGTGGTCTGGCAGGTCAAAGTCCACGGGTCTCCCGTCCCTTTCTGCGTCGGTGTTCAGCACAGCTTGTCAGCGCCGTGTGTCGCGACCGCGTCAGTGAGGTCTACCGTTGGCCGACATGGAACCAGGCGAGACGGTGGACTTCTTCTTCGCCTCCGAAGCGACGATGGCCCGGCTGAGATACGAGCCTCGCCGGCCGATGGGCGAGCGTTGGCGACTCTGGTTCTTCGGACCGAACCACGTGTACGACGTCCAGGTGATCGACCCCCAACTGACCGGAGAACACGATTGGGCCGACGCCGCGCCCGTTGTGGAGGAAGTCGAAAGGCACCTGTCCGAGCGTTACTCGCAAGCTAAGCGTCGCCAGGTCCCGACCGGCACGGACGCCGTCGCAGAGTGGGAGCTCTCCTGAGAGACACGGCTCCGGTTCGACCTGCATGTCGGTGGCGAGCCGGCCCAAATGCTGGAAGCATGCATAACGCCGGCGGTAGCCCCGACGATCGGAGAGATCGGGGCGGCCCGTCTCGGCCACGCGTCGGCAGCCGAGACACTCGATACGTACAGCCACCTGTGGCCCGATTCGGAGGACCGGACTCGCTCGGCCGTAGACGAGGTGCTCGTGCCCGGCCGCTATGACAGCAGCCGCACCATCGCCATCACGTAGACGTGTCGGCACCGAGCGGCGGGATCCCATCCGGGCACGGCAGGTACGTCAGGAACCATCCGCCGGGTAGCCCCGCGATTAGACGCTGCTCACCGTTACCGGCTGCTGGGCCTCGAGCCGGCAGGACTCGGATCTCCGTCGGTTCGTATGGGTCTCTCAGAATCTTTCGGATCGCTCCCAAGAGTGCGTCTTGGTCGACCTCGTCCAGATTCTCGAGCGCCCTTTGGATTCGCTTGAGCGGATCCCAAATTCGCCAGGAGCCGTCGTCTCCCGGCGAAGTCAAGCAGTGCGGCCTTTGACGAGGGAACTCAGATCGTCGAACCCCAGAGACGGCCCAACTTCCTCCGCGCCTAGGTACTTCTCGGCCTCGGCGATCTGACGTCCCCACTCGGAATCGGAGGCCACCCGTACGCTAAGGATCCAGCTCTCGAGGTAGTCCGTCAGGCCGATCATGACGGAGACCGCTGTCGCCTCGTCGAGCTCCCGAACCATCCCGCGGTCGATCATCGAGTGGAACTGTTCTCGCAGGCCTGCCAGGAACTCGTCTTGCTCGGAAGGCAAGAGGTGCTCGAACAGCCACGCGTGCTGCTCAAGGTGGAACAACGCAAACGGGTCTCGAGCGATGGCATCTAGATCGATGACGCGAGGCGACTCAGGTGTTCCGCTCACAAGCAGTCCCCTTCCCTTGACTTCCTACTATCGACGCCAACAACGCAATTATCAAGCACATTCTCATTCGATGGCTGTCGCGGTGTGGGGATCTCGTGGGCTCCCGTGGCTCGGTCGCCCCATCTCCCCTGGTCACAGGCCTATTGGTGGCGAGCCGGCCTGTAGGCGGGGTTCTGTCCGCCGGTTACCCGGCGGGGTGGCCATCCATCTAAGCGGCCTACCTGGGGACATAGGGCGGGCAGCCCGTCCCCTGTTTGACCTTGCTCCGAGTGGGGTTTACCAAGCCGCCCGAGTCACCCCGGGCGCTGGTGCGCTCTTACCGCACCGTTTCAACCTTGCCTGTGCGATGCCGAGGCACCGCCATCGGCGGTTTGTTTTCTGTGGCACTGTCCTGCGGGTCGCCCCGACTGGCCGTTAGCCAGCACCCTGCCCTGTGGAGCCCCGACCTTCCTCAGCCGTCTGCAGCGCCGAAACGCCACCCCGGCCGCGGCCACCCGGCCGACTCGCCATCACCGGGGTCATTCTCCCACGTGCGGGGGACGCGGCCGTCACAAGCCTCACCGTCAGCCAGAACCTCATGATGAGTGGTTGCGTATCGAAAAGACGAGTGATGCGTTTCGATCCATTTCGTGAGCGAGCGCCGCGCTACGCCGGCGCGTTGCCCAGCGCGATCGCCTGCCGCTGCCCAAGCTCGGTCAAGGGCGAACCGGTCCTTCCGATGAGCAGCCGTTTGGCATTGCCCTCGCTCTGGCCATGGCGGACGACAAAGAGCATCGACTGCTAGCGGCCTGCCTAGTCGCTCGTCATCACGAGTATCCGACCGCACTGGTCACAGTGGACGACCGAGTCCGGCGTGGCTTGGCGCAGCCTGTGCAACTCCCCCGCCGGCAACTGCAGGTGACAGCCACTGCAGGCGCCACCCACGAGGTGTGCCGCTCCGATGCCGCCCAGCTTGGCCCTGAGACGCTCGTAGGACGCCGCAAGCTCGGGCGCGACGCGGGCGGCCAGACGATCCCGGGCCGCGTGCACCACAGCTGCTTCGTCGTCGATCGCGGCCGTCGCCATGCCGAGCTGCTCGCGAGCAAGAGCCAGCTCCTCGGCCGCCGAGGCGGAACTCGCCTTCAGAGCTCCCAGCTCCTGGTCCAGTGGCTCCAGTGCCTCCATGACCTCGAGCTCCTGGTCCTCGATCTCGCGGCGAAGATGGGCGAGCGACGCCACCTCCTCGCCCATCGCCTGCTCGTCGCGGTATGAGCCGGCCCGCCCGGAGCGCAACCGCTGCTCGATGGTCGCGATTCGCCCACCGACTGCTTCTGAACGCTGATCGAGGGTGAGCTGCTGCGAGGCGAGCTTGTCGCGCTGGTCTTGAGCTTCGGCGACGCGGGCGGTCAGCTCGGCGAGCCTCGCGCCGAGCTCGGAGACCGCGACGCGTTCGGCGAGCTCACGGTGTCGGTAGGCGAGACGGTCAAGTGCGAGGTCGGCCTCTTGGAGCTCCAGCAGGAGCGTGAGCTGCGGAGTCGACGGGGCGGGAGCACCTTGGCTGTCGGAGGGCTCGGTCTCGCTCGTGGACATCGCGGGTCGAGGCTACCGGCGCCAGGTCGCCCTGGCGGCAAGGAGCTCGGAGAGCAACGCCGAGCTGCCGGCGGCTACGGGAGTGCGGCGACCGGAGTGGTCCCGCACCACGAGATCTCGTCCCGCGGCGTCGGCGACGGGCGCACCCGCCTCTGCGCAGACGAGGAGACCACCGAGGTAGTCCCAACTTCCGTGCGCATCGTGCATGCAGTCGAGATACCCGTCCAAGGTCCCATCCGCGACCGCGCACAGGTCCAAAGCGGCGGCTCCGAGCGATCGGTACCACCGCCAGCCGAGGTGACGGGGCGGGTACCCGGACAATCCGATCAACGAGCGGCTGAGCGACTCTTCGTGCGACGGCGCGATCACCTCACCGTCGCGCCGTGCGCCGCCGCCTCGCACCGCCTCGTAGCGGGTGCCTGTGACCTGGTTCACCACCATCGCGGCGAGCGGCCCCTCGTCATCCAGGACACAGATGCTGGTGGCGAACCAGGGGATGCGACGGGAGGCGTTCGTGGAGCCGTCCACGGGGTCGAGCACGGCGAGCAGCGCCTGCTCCGAAGCCCCAGCACTCAGACCGGACTCCTCGCTCAGCACCCCGAGGCCGGCGGAGGTGAGGACCCGAACCGCGGCCGCATCCGCGACGAGGTCGGACCGGTACTGTCCGGGCCGGGTGCCGGCCAGTCCCCAGTCGGTGAGTCCGCTCAGCGAGCCGGCGACAGCGTCGACCGCTTCGGCAAGGATCTGAAGAAGCTCGGCTCCGTCCACATTACGAACCGTAGCCTGCCGACCGCGCCCGGTCGCTCGCCTACACTTGCCTTCCGGATGGCCGTCATCGACGTCGCAGGTTATGTTGCCGAGCTCAAGGACCATGCGGTCGACCACAAGTTCCACGTGCACGACGAACGGCATTTCGTCGAGACGTACTCCCTTCGCCAGTTCTGGGAGGTCGACCTCCACCCCGNNGGCGTCCCGCCGCTGCCCAAGGGCCCCGACCTACTTCGCCTCGCAATCGACTTGGCAGGAGTCGGGGGCGTCGAGCTCCCACTCGAGATCTCGGCTACCGACTCGTTCGGCTCGGTGACCGACGCACCGGTCCGGCGTCTCACGATCGTCGCCAGGCAACAGGTCTCGCTGGCGCGCGTACTCGCAGGCGAGGAGCTGCTCTGCGACACGTTCGACCGGGCGCTCGCCGTCACCCGCTTCTTCCTTGACAATGCCCCGACTTGGCTCGACGAATAGATCGGCGCGGCCGAGGCCGGCCGCAGGCTGGATCGCGCTCGCCTTAGCTTGCGGCGGCCTGTTCACCGGTTGCGCCGGTCAAGGTGCCGCACCACTTGCCGACAAGGCTTGCGTGCATGTCGAACGCGCTCTCGCGGCAGAGCACAAGATGGCCTCCGCCAGCCCCGCACAGGCGGCGCGGCTCGCATCCGACGCACTTGACCAAGTACGTGCAGCCCTACCGCTCGCGGCAGAGGCGGCGGGCGAGGACACGACTTGGCAGCCGCTCGTCGCCACCTTGAGCGAGTCGAATCGCGTGCCGCTGCGCTTTCTGCTCCCTGCCCTGGCCGCCCAATGTGCCGGCGCTTCCGGACAGGGCTGAGCCCGGCACCGGACAGACCCTGCTGGTCGGTCCGCCAGTTCAGCAACCCAGAACC
>PKXH01000092.1 GCA_003133405.1 Acidimicrobiaceae bacterium
CACCTTACGGTTACTGCTACCGTGGTCGCCGCAGCCCGGATGGCGGAATTGGCAGACGCGGAGGCCTCAAAAGCCTTTGCTCGAGAGGGTGTGTGGGTTCGAGTCCCACTCCGGGCACTGTTACCTTTGGGACATGGTTGACGACACGACCCTCGCCTTTCGCGACGACGTCGTCGCCCTTTTTCCCGGCCAAGGCTCTATCAGCAGCGGTGCGGGAGTGGCCTGGCGATCATCGCGGCACTGGGACGTGGTTGAGCGCGTCGGCGCCATCACCGAGGTGGACGTCGCGGCTCTGCTCCTCACGGCCAGTGACCAAGAGGTCGTGCGCACCGATCGGGCACAACTCGCCACCTTCGCCTTGTCCCTCGTGGGTTACCACGAACTGCTGGATCTGGGCGTGCGCCCTCGATATCTCTTGGGTCACAGCCTCGGCGAGTTCTCCGCCCTCGTCGCTTCGGGCCTCCTTTCTCTGGAAGAAGGAGCTCGGCTGATTGGCGTGCGCGGAACGGCCATGGCTCGAGCGGCCGACGCCCACCAAGGTTCGATGGTCGCCTTGATGGGTGGGGACGACGGATCCCTCGAGCCATTGAAAAGCCTCGACGAGGTCTGGATCGCCAACGTGAACGGCACGGAACAGATCGTGTTGAGCGGTACGAGGGCGGGACTGGACGACCTCCTACTTCGCCATCGCGACCTTGGTTGGCGTCGAGCCACGCCGCTCAATGTGGGCGGCGCCTTCCACTCCCCCTTGATGGCACCGGCTCAGGAAGAGTTCGACGGCGCTCTGGGCCACACGACGTGGGGATCGACCGAGGCCCTGCTCATCTCGAACGTTGACGCGCAAGTGCACACCGAGGCCGCGGAGTGGCGAGAACTGTTGCGCCGTCAGTTGACCTCGCCGGTACAGTTCCTGGACGCGACGTTAAGCCTGCCCGAGAGCGTGCGCATTAGCGTGGAGATGCCCCCGAGCGGTGTGCTGAGTGGTCTCACCAAGCGGATCCGCACCTTTGACCGACAGTTCGCCCCCACCACCCTTCACGAGTTACAGGAGATCGCGCTATGAGTCGACACGTCATCGTTACCGGAGCCAGTCGCGGCATCGGCGCGGCCATTGCCGAGCACTTCATCCTCGAGGGCGACACCGTCGTCACCCTTTCACGATCATCGAACGCACCGGCGGGGTGCGCGAAGTTCTTCACGGTGGACGTAAGTGACTCAACGGCCGTCAACCACGCCGTCAAGGCCGCCGTCGAAGAGTTTGGCCCCGTGGACGTGGTCGTCGCCAACGCGGGCGTTACGCACGACGGTCTGGCGCTACGGATGTCCGACGAACAGTGGCGCGAGGTCCTGGCGACGAATCTCGACGGCGCGTTTTACACCGCGCGCGCCGCGATGGCCTCGATGGTGCGCGCGCGCTCGGGATCGATCATCTTCATCGGTTCGGTCTCGCCCTTCATCGGTGTCCCCGGCCAGGCCAACTACGCCGCCGCGAAGGCCGGACTCGTGGGCTTGGCCCGTTCACTGGCCAAAGAACTGGCCTCACGCTCGGTAACGGTGAATGTCGTGGCGCCAGGCTTGATCGACACCGAAATGACCAGCGAACTCGGTGACGCGAAGGAGAGCATGGCGGCGATGATTCCACTCGGGCACGTCGGGACGCCGTCTGATATCGCTGGCGTTGTCGGGTTCCTCGCCAGTAACCGGGCTCGCTACATCACCGGGGCCATCATCACCGTCGACGGCGGTCTCTCGCTCGGGCACTAATCATGCTCGCCCGTCGAAGTCATTGAGTACGATGGAGCGACAGATTAAAGGGGTAGGACCATGGATCGTAATCAGGCTTTCGCCAAATTCACCGAGGACACCGTAGAAGTTTTGGCCGTTGACCCCGCCCAGGTGACCCTCGAAGCATCGTTCGGTGACGACCTTGGCGCGGACAGTCTTGACCTCGTCGAGCTCGTGATGGCGCTCGAAGAGACCTTCGACATTGAAGTCGCCGAAGACGAACTCAAGGAGATCAAAACCGTCGGCGAGGCCTTCGAGCTGATCTACGCCAAGCTGTAGTGCTCGTTGCGGTCACTCCCTCGGGGCCGGTGCGAGGGCGCCGGGTAGCCGTCACGGGACTGGGCGCTCTGACGTGCGTCGGTGAGGGCGTGCCCGCGTTATGGAGTGCACTCGCCCTCCCTACCGCGCCCGCGTCGATGCGCATCGGCGCCTTTGAGACTGCTCATCTTGGGGGCCCAAAGGAACTGCGTCGCCTCGACCCCTTCGCGCTGTACGCGCTCGCCGCCGCCGACGAGGCGTGGCGCCAGAGCGGCTTGCACGGACCGCTCGACGACGCGGGCAGCATCGTCACTACCGGCAACGGGGGTCTTCAAACGGTATTGGCCCAAGACCTCGTCTTGAGCCAAAAGGGACCGGACCGGGTGTCGCCCTTCTTGGTTCCGATGATGATGCCCAACGCGGCTACTGCCGCGGTGTCGATGCGTTTTGGTCTCGGCGGACCGTGCGAGACGGTCACCACCGCCTGCGCGGCGGGCACCCACGCCATTGGCAACGCCGCTCGCTTGGTGGCCTCGGGGAGGTGCCCGGTGGCCGTGGCCGGGGGTGCCGAAGCCGTCATGGTGCAGATCGCCGAAGCCGGCTTTCGCAACATGACCGCCCTCTCCACGTTGAATCTCTCTCGGCCCTTTGACCTCAACCGCGACGGCTTCGTCATGGGCGAAGGCGCGGGCATCTTGATCCTCGAAGAGTGGGACCACGCGCTGGCGAGGGGCGCAACGATACTGGCCGAGGTGTTGGGCGCCGCCTCTACGGCCGACGCGTTTCACATCACCGCGCCCGATCCGGTAGCTCGTGGCGCGATTCGTTGCATGGAACTAGCCCTCGCCGACGCCGAGATCGGCGCGAGCGACGTGTCGCACATTAACGCCCACGGCACCTCCACCCAGTTGAACGACCTCGCCGAGTCCGTGGCAGTGCGTCACGTCTTTGGCAGCGACGCCCCGCCCGTCACCTCGATCAAGGGACACCTCGGTCACTCGCTGGGCGCCGCCGGCGCCCTCGAAGGCGTCGTCTCGGTCCTCACCTTGCAGCACCAACTGATCCCGCCCACCGCCGGCACCACGGACGTCGACCCGGCGGTGGGACTCGACGTCGTGATCGGCGCCCCGCGCCCGGCCAAGGTCGACGTCGTGCTGTCAAACTCCTTTGGCTTTGGCGGTCACAACGGCAGCGTGATCTTTCGACGCGTGGAGCCGAGCTAAATCGTCCATTCGTCGTAGTGCCGTTCGACGTAGGCGTTGTCGTACGCCCAGCGGGCGTTGGCGATGAACTGACCCAGTAAGACGGGGTCCTTGACGCCCGGCGCGCTCTCGACCCCGGCGCGCACGTCGACGCCAAAGACCGGGAAGTTCTGTACGACGTCGACCACGCTTGACACGCTCAGTCCCCCCGACGCAATCAGCGGCACCCGTTGACCCGAGTCCATGAAGAGTTCGAGCGAGTCCACCAGCGCCTCGTGTTCGTCCGCTTCGGGCAGGACCAGGTAGTCCGCGCCGCCAATCAGCGCGAGGCGTTCGGTGCCGTCGGGCACCATCCGCAGCACGGTGTTGACGCGTTCTGAAACGTAACTGAGTTCTTCGGTAGTGATGGGTCCGTCAATCTGCACGGCGCTGAGTCCGAGGGTATTGGCGATCTCGACGATGCGCTGCGGGAGTTCGTTTCGAAAGACCCCCACCGACACCGCGCCCTGGGGCAGTCGACGCACGATGTCGTGCGCCGCACTGACCGAGATCTGACGCTCCGTCAAAGCAAAATCAAAGCCCACGGCGCTGGCGCCGAGCCCGATGGAAAAGAGCGCGTCTTCTTCGGAGGTGACGCCCGAGATCTTGATGAAGAGCCCCTCAGGGGTGAGCCGCACGATGCATCTCCATGCGCTGTACGTTACTCACGTCGCGCTGAGACCTTCAGGCGACCTCTTCGATCGTGACGTCGCCGTGATCCACGCCATTCGACGCGCTCAACAGCGTTCGATGCGCGATGCCCAGTCCCTCGAGGCGCGCGTGTCGCCACCGTTCACTGGTCACGCCTTGTGGGCCGGCCGGGCCCTTGGACCTCAAGACCTCGTCGACGCGCTCACGACTCGGGCCACTCACGCGCACGAAACGCCACGGCACGCTCGAGCCTCTCGCGTCCAGGCGGGCCACGAGTTCTTGACCGGTGAAGCAGCCCTTTTGAAACGAGATCGTGGCGAGGATGAACGAGCGTCCAAAACTATGGGGCGTCAGTGACGCGGCGAACTCACTCGGTCCGGGCCACGCGGCGTCGATCTGTTCGTCCAACGTCGTAAAGGGGCCCTCGCCCACCTCGACAATCGTCAACGTGCACTTGGTTCGAAGCAGGAATCTCTGGAGTCGGGCCGTGGCCTCGGCCGCCAGTTCGCGCGGCACGACAAGGTCGAAGCCATCGTCATGGCGGATCACGAAACACGTCGTGATGATCACACTGTCGGGGGCAAGCAGCAGCGCCCACGCACCCTGCTCACCCAAGCTGGCCAGATCTTGACTCAGTTGACCCTGAAGGAAGGACTCGGACTCGACGCCACGGGCCTCGATCGCCGACCACTCGAGCACGCGGGCACCCGCGTCATTCAAGAGATCTCTCATGGACTATTACAGTAAGCGCCAACGCAACGAAACTTGCCGTAGCCCTGAGGGTGGCCACCAATGAGCATGCAGACCGAACTAAACACGATCACCTCGACGATGACCGAGCTCTCAGCGCGCATCACCGCTCTCGTCGAGGCCGAGGGCAGCACCATGCCTCCCGAGATCTTCGCCGAGCTCGTCGAGGCCGAACGCACGGTGGGCGCGTTGTTGCGCCGTCTCACTCGAGTCGCCGGACGGACTCTTTAAGACCCACCGGTAGTGTTCGCCTATGCCCTCTGCGTGGTGGTACGTACTCACCTTGTCACCACAACAGCGACTCGACGTGCTCAACTTATTGAACCGCACGGAGTCGCTGCTCGGACGTGAAGCGATTGACGAAGGGCGCCGGCGGTCCGTCGTGCACGGATGGCGTGCCCAGCACTGGCTCTACTACGACGGCGCCGTGCTCACCAAGTACGCCATGTCCAACGGTGACGAGCACGCCACAGTCGAGATGTGCGGCGGCGAGTTCGACGAAGAACTGCTCCAGGATCTTTTGAGCGCGCACGACGTCGTGGACTGGTGGACCCGCGGCCCGCAGTCAGGTCCTTACGAGCAGGGCAGCGTCGTCCGCATGCTCCAACTGTTAAGGGTCAAGTTGCCGGTCGCCGTCGAAGCGGTGCCCGAGGGCGCCGTTCTGCGCAATTTCGAGACCCATCGTGACGAGGACGCGTGGCTCGAGCAGAACAACGCCGCGTTCGCCCACCACCCCGAACAGGGGGCCTGGCGCCTCACCGATCTCGACGCGCGCACGCACGAACCCTGGTTCGACCCCTCGGGATTCCTCCTCTTAGAGATCGACGGTCGGATCGCCGCGTCGTGCTGGACCAAGGTGCACGAACTCCACCCCGATCGTTTCGGGGAGATCTATGTCGCGTCAGTACACCCCGACTTCCAAGGGCGCCATCTGGGTCGTGTGATGGTCACCCAGGGTCTCAACGTCTTGTGGCGCAAGGGCGTCACCGACGCCGTGCTGTTCGTGGACGAGTCCAACGACACCGCCAAGAAACTCTACGACTCGTTGGGCTTTCGACTCGAACGAGAGGACCGGCTGATTCGCTTCACGCGCCCCTAGTGGGCGCCCACCAGCGCACCGACGCCAAACGTCACCGCCGAGGCCAGGGCGGCGATGGCAAAAGACCGGCACGCCGAAAAGATGAGGCCCCGGTGCGTGTAGTAACCGACCGCCCCTCCCACACCAAGCGACGCGACGGCGGCGACGCCGATTGACCACCACACGACGTTGCCCGCTGCGGTGACGAGCCACGGCAGCAAAGGTATGAACGCCCCGATCGAGAACATGAGGAACGAATACGACGACGCGCTCCACGGCGATCCCGTCGCCGATGGGTCGATGCCGAGCTCTTCGCGCGTGTGAGTGCGAAGCGCCAGGTCGGGATTCTTCATCAAGTCCGTCGAGAGGCGCTCCGCGAGTTCGGCTTCGATGCCCCGACCAAGGAAGATATCGCGCAGTTCCAAGCGCTCGATCTCGGGCTCGGCCGCCAACGCTCGGCGTTCAACGTCGATCTCGTGCTCGTAGAGTTCCTTTTGCGCGCGCATCGAGAGGTACTCGCCACTGCCCATCGAAAAGGCCCCGGCCACCAGTCCGGCCAGTCCCGCGAGGCGAACAATGTTGTGACCCGGATTCGCGCCGGCGAAGCCCAAAATGAGCGACACGTTCGTCACCAGACCATCGGAGAGTCCAAAGAGCGCGGCTCGAAAGCCACCACCACTTATCTGGCGGTGGTGCGACTCAGCGACCGGAGAACTCACGATGTGAGTCTATTGGGGGCCTGGTAGCGAAACGATGGCTTCGTAACGAAAGATAGAGTTGGCTCGGAGGCACACCATGACCACGAACGTCAACAGCACCGAAGAACTGACCGCCCTCGTCGGCACCCATTTGGGATACTCCGACTACCGAACGGTCACCCAAGAGCAGGTGAACCTCTTCGCCGACGCCACCGGCGATCACCAGTGGATCCACGTCGACCCCGAACGTGCCGCGAAGGGTCCCTTCGGTCACACCATCGCGCACGGCTACCTCACGTTGTCCCTGATTCCGGTGCTCTTGAGCGGCATGCTCAACGTCGAGGGCGTTACCATGGGCGTGAACTACGGCACCAACAAGGTCCGCTTCACCTCACCGGTGCCCGTGGGCTCGCAGGTTCGCGCCGGCGCGACGTTGGCCTCGGTCGAAGAGGTCGCCAATGGCGTGCAGATCGCGATGGACGTCATCGTCGAGATCAAGGGAGCGCCCAAACCGGCCTGCGTCGCCCAAGTGATCTCTCGGCTCTACCGATAACACCTTGACCGGCCCCACCCTCCCCCAGGGCGACGAAAAGACCGAGCAGGTTCGCGCCATGTTTGACGCCATCGCGTCGCGTTATGAGCTCGTGAACAAGCTCATGACCTTTGGTCTCGACGCGAGGTGGCGCCGTCGCGCCGTCAGCGACCTTCGCCTCGCGCCGAACAGCGTGGTCCTTGACGTGGCCGCGGGTACCGGGGACTTCACCCGCGAACTCCGTCGCCAGGGTCAGCGCGCCGTCGCCACCGACTTGAGTTTCAACATGCTCCTCACCGGTAAAGGCGTCCCCGAGCGCGTGCAGGCCGACGCCTCACGGTTGCCCTTTCGTGGCGCTAGCTTCGACGGTGTCACCTGCGGCTACGCGCTTCGTAACTTCACGGACCTTAAAGTGTCGTTCGATGAGATGGCGCGGGTACTTCGCCCCGGCGGGCGCCTCTCGCTGCTCGAGGTCGCCGAGCCCCGTTCGGGACTGTGGCGCGTCGGCTTTCGATTCTGGTTCCGCAAAGTGGTGCCGTTCATTGGCTCGCTCGTGTCGGATCGCGCGGCGTACCACTATCTCCCAGCGTCCACGGCGTACTTGCCCACGGCGCCCGAGATCACCGCGATGTTGAATAGCGCCGGATTCAGCGCCGTGAATAATCGACGGGTGATGGGCGGACTGAGTCAACAGTTCTTGGCGACGAGGGTCGCGTGAAGTTCCTTCGCACGGCCATCGCCCCGCTTCGGGCGGACACCATTCGAACCCTGGGCGCACGTGACGGGTGGCTCGTCGAAACGCCCGAGGTGATTCGTGTGGGCTTTGGTCGTCTGGCCGACCAGGTCCACCTCACGGGCGGACTGGGGACGTCGACGAACGCGATGGCCGCGCTTCGACGCCACGAACTCCGGGGCGACGCGGGTCCCGCCGGGACCGGCGTCGTCGCCTTCGCGGCGCTGCCCTTTGACCGTAACGCCCCTGGTGAACTCCAGATTCCCGAGTTTTGTGTCACTCAGACAAACTCCGGCGAGGCGTGGCTGAGCGCGCTCGATGGATCGAGTGAGTGGCGCGAGCACGTCGAGTCGGTGCGCGCGCCTACCCAAGAGACTCAGAGCCTTCGATCGCTCAGCTATCAACCCACCCCCGAGGAGTACGCCCATAATGTCGCGCTCGCGGTGGAGATCCTTCGACGAAAAGAGATCGACAAGGTCGTCCTCGCGCGCGCGGTTCTAGGGTCCGTTCCCGAACCCATCGACCCCGCCGCGATCGCCCAACGCCTGCGACTGCGAGAACCCATCTGCACCCTCTACAGCCTCCCGACCAGTGACGGGCGGCGATTTGTAGGGGCCAGCCCCGAGTTGCTCGTTCGACGCAGCGGCCCTGAGATCCAGTGCAATCCCCTGGCCGGCACGATCGCCCTGCCGCCCAACGTCGCGCCCGACGACTACCAAACGTGGTTGCTCGGCAGTACCAAGAATCTCCACGAACACGCCGTGGTGGTCGATGAGATAGTTCGCGTTCTGGCCAACGTCTACGACGACGTCAGCGCCGAGGCCGAGCCCTCCATCGTGACCCTGCGCACGGTCGCGCACTTAGGTACCTGGATCAGCGCTCGAAGCCATGGGCCCAACACGCTCGACGCGCTCGACGTGTTGAGGCTGCTCCATCCCACGTCAGCGGTCGGCGGCATTCCCAGAGATCGCGCGTACGAACTGATCTGCCGTCTCGAGCAACGTGATCGTGGATACTTCGCCGGCCCGCTCGGTTGGATCGACGCCGAGGGCGACGGCGAGTGGTGGATCGGGCTTCGGGGCGTCTTGATCTCGGGACGCGAGTTCGAGGCGTGGGCCGGGGCGGGCATCGTCAGTGAGTCGGACCCGATCGCCGAACGCGAAGAGACCAAGAACAAGCTCGCCGTGGTCTTATCGACCGTGCTCGTGGATCTCGTCTAGCGAACGCGGCGATGAAACGGCCGCTCCAGGGCCCACTTGGTCACGAGCGCCAACGCTTCGACCACGATCGCCTTCGACATCTTGGATTCGCCGCGCTGACGGTCCGTGAAGGAGATGGGCACCTCGATGATGCTCGCACCACTGCGCCGCGCCCGGTAGGTCATCTCAATTTGAAAACCGTACCCGTCGGCGGTGACGGTCTCGTAGTGCATCCCTTCGAGGGCTGAAGCGGAGTAGACGCGATAGCCCGACGTGGAGTCGGCCACGCGAAGTCCGAGCACGAGTGACGCGTACTTATTTCCCCCGCGCGAGAGCACGCGACGCGACCAGGCCCAGCGCGGGATGTGACCTCCCTCGACGTAGCGCGAACCAATGACGACGTCGTTGTGGGCCGCTTGCTCCAAGAGCATGGGCAGCGCCAGTGGATCGTGAGAGAAGTCACAGTCAATTTCGACCACATGGTCGTAGCCGTGTTCGAGACCCCACGCGAATCCCGCGCGGTAAGCCCTACCGAGTCCGCTCTTGGCGCCTCTTTCCAGCACCTCGATCTGACCCAGCTCCTCGCCGACCGCGCGGGCCATCTTCGCGGTGCCGTCGGGACTGTTGTCGTCAACGACCAAGACGTGGCACTCGGGCACGACCTCACGCAACAAGCGAAGCATCGGTTCCACGTTGAGAATTTCGTTGTAAGTGGGAAGCACCACGAGCGCGCGCATTAGGGAATTCTACGAGTTGTCCTAGACTTGGTCAGTCGTGTTCCGCCTCTTCGCCTGGGGAACATGACACTCTTGAGGAAGCCCTATGCCCGACGCCGCCCCGAAGAAGCGCTTCGCGCTACCGCGCGAGCTTCGCTTGATTCTTAGCTTTGGCTCGTTGATCTTCGTCTTGGGATATTTTGTCTTGCCCCAGTTCGGCTCGGCTCATCACTCCCTGCCACTACTCGGCTCCGTGAACCCCCTTTTGGTGGTGATCGGCGTGGCGCTGGAGGTCAGCGCGATCCTCGCCTACGTCGAACTGACGCGCACCGTGATGTATCCCTACGCGCCCAGTCGTTTGAACACTCTTCGGGTCAACATGGCCGCGCTGGCGATAAGTCACGTGGTTCCCGGCGGCACGGCGCCCGCGGGCGCCTTCTCCTATCGGATCTTCAACGAACTGGGCGTGCCCAAAGAGACCAACGCCTTTGGTCTGGCGGCCCAGGGGGCCGGTTCGGCGGTCGTGCTGAACGTCATCTTCTGGATGGCGCTGGTCATTTCTATTCCGCTCGATGGGTTCAACCCCGCCTACGGTTTCGCCGCGATGGCCGGGGTCTTTTTGCTGATGGCGTTTTTCGGCACGATCCTCTTGATCACGCGAGGCCAACGACACGCCGACGCGTGGCTGCGCGCCATCGCGCGTCACGTTCCACCGCTCAACCCCGACGCCATCACAGCGCTCCTGGCCAAGGTGGCCGATCGAATAACCCTCCTGATCGCCAATCGACGAACGCTGTGGTGGGCCTTTACGTGGGCCACCCTCAACTGGCTGTTGGACGCAACGTGTCTATGGGTCTTTCTCTGGTCCTTTGGCGCCGTCGTCTCACCGATCGACCTCCTGGTCGCCTACGGACTCGCGAACGTGCTCGCGGCGATTCCCCTGACGCCCGCGGGACTGGGCGTCGTCGAGGGCGTGCTGATCGGCTCGCTGGTGGGCTTTGGAGTACCACACAGCCAAGCCATCTTGGCGGTGCTCGCGTACCGTCTCGTGAACTTCTGGATCCCGATCCCCCTCGGCGGGGCCGCCTACGCGAGTTGGCAGTGGCGCCGACCGACAGAGATCACACTTGCGAAAGAGAGCGGGAGCGATCCATCGTGAGACGCTTGAACTCCCACTGCGCCGAAAAGTTATTCACCGGTTGGAGGCGACGCCAACGGCGGTCGGTTCCCAACACCCAGGTAAAGAGGTCGTCGAGCCACGTGATCTCAAAGGCCTCGCGCAGCTCTCCTTGGAGCGACGGGTCTTCGATGGGCACCATGACCTCCACCCGCCGATCGAGGTTGCGCTCCATGAGATCGGCCGAACCGATGAAGACCGAATAGTCCGCTTCACCTTCACGGCCGAAGAGGAAGACGCGTGAATGCTCGAGAAACTCGCCCACCACCGAGTGGACCTTGATGTTCTCCGATAGCCCCGCCACGCCCGGGCGAAGACAGCACAGTGTTCTCACCACCAAACGGATCTCCACGCCCGCGCCGCTCGCTTCGTAGAGCGCGTCAATGATCGTAGGGTCGGTGAGCCCGTTGACCTTGATGGCGATCTTGCCCATGGAGCCGCGGTCACGTTGCGCATTGATCAACTCGACCACGCGCGTCCGGGTGGACAGCGGACTGACGATGAGCTTTTCGTAGTTGCCGATGCGCGAAAAGCCCGTGAGGAAGTTAAAGAGCTCGCCCACGTCGTGGCTGATGGCCGGGTCACTGGTCAAGAGGCCAAAGTCCTCGTAATTCCGGGCGGTCTTGTCGTTGTAGTTCCCGGTGCCGATGTGCACATAGCGCACGGTGGTCGCGCCTTCAGCTCGCAACACCAGCGTGATCTTGGAGTGCGTTTTTAGCCCGACGATGCCGTAAACGACGTGCACCCCCGCGTCTTCGAGCGCCTTGGCCCACTCGATATTGGCCGCTTCGTCAAAACGAGCCTTCAACTCCACCAGGGCGACCACCTGCTTACCGCGTTCGGCCGCCTGGATCAGAGACGCGACGATCGGTGAATCGCCCGACGTTCGATAGAGCGCCTGCTTTATCCCCACGACCTTTGGATCAAGCGCCGCTTGCGCCGTGAACGGCTCGACCGAATCGGTAAAGGAGTCGTAGGGATGATGAAGCAATATGTCGCCCTCACGAATCGCCGCCAGGACGTCACCCACGTGTTCGCCGTCCAGGAGACGCTTGGGCGTGCGCGGTGACCAACTCTCACCCTTGAGATCGGGTCGATCAATCTCGTAGAGGTTCCACAGGTCGCTCAGTCCGAGCATGGCGTCATTGATGTACACGTTCGAGGGATCAAGTTCGAGTTGGTCGACGAGGAGCTTGAGGAACTCTTCGGACATCCCGCGCTGAATCTCCACGCGTAGCGCCTTACCGAAACGGCGGCGGCGAAGCTCCACCTCGAGCGCCACCAACAGATCGTCGGCCTCGTCCTCTTCCAAGGCGAGGTCTGCGTTGCGGGTAACGCGAAAGAGGTCAGCCTGGCCGATCGTCATGCCAGGAAAGAGTCGATCAAGATGAGCGATGATCAGGTCTTCGAGCAGACACCACTGTTCGGGGCCGGCCTTTAAGAACCGAGGAAGCGAGTTCGGTACCTTTACGCGCGCACTTCGTTCGTCGTCGGTGATCTCGTCGCGCACCGACACCGCGATGTTGAGCGAGAGATTCGAGATCATCGGAAAGGGGTGACCGGGGTCGACGGAGAGCGGCGTGAGTACCGGGTACACGTTCTCGTCGAAGTACTTCGCGAGGGTCTCTTTCGCCTCCACGTCAAGGTCGCGGTACGGCACGATCGCAATGCCGCCCGCGGCGAGCTCGGGCAGTAAGGAATCGAGCATGAGACGGTCCTGACGTTCGGTTAGCTCGAGAACGCGCTCACGGATCTCCGCCAGTTGCTGACGCGGCCGTACGCCGTCGACCGACGGCGACTGCACGCCGGCGGCCACCTTGTCTTCAATACTCACGACGCGAACCTGGAAGAACTCGTCCACCATGTCGGCGAAGATCGCCACGAACTTGCAACGTTCGAGGATGGGCAACTTTTGGTCATCGCCGAGATCTAACAGGCGCGCGCCAAACTCCAGCCGTGACATCTCACGACTGGAGAACCTCTCGGGTCCAAACGACGACAGATCGGTGCTCACGACGACGGGTTCCTCTAGAGTCAATTGCTTCTCACCATCGTACGACTACTGTTGAAACGTGCCCCGACACGTCAACATCGACGCACCTGGCCAGGCACCCACAACGCCTGATATCAAACGGAATCGCCGCTATACCGAACTGGGCTTGATGGCGTTGGCGTGGATTATTACCACCGCCTTTTACGTTTTGGCTTTCCTGGGGGCACAAGGCAAGATGCCGCCGAGCATTCTGCTTTTTCTCGCAGGCATCGTTTTGATTTCATTGCTGATGCACTTCGCCATCGCGCGCTACGCCCCCAACGCCTCGGAGATTCTCCTCCCCATCGCGACGTTGCTCAACGGCATTGGTTACGTCGAAATCGCCCGTTGGGATCCGGCGGAGGCCCGAAATCAGGCGCTCTGGTTCCTCGTGAGCGCGGTGGGCCTCGCCGTGACCCTCAAAGTGGTCCGCCACGTTCGAGACCTCGATCGCTATCGCTATTTGACCCTCGTGGCGGCCCTCGCGCTGCTGGCCGCGCCACTCGTACCCGGGGTGGGCACGACGGTAAATGGCGCCCGCCTGTGGATCTATTTCGGACCCTTTTCCTTTCAACCGGTGGAGATCGCCAAAATTCTGTTAATCTTCTTCTTCGCGTCGTACTTTGCGGCCAACCGAGATCTTCTTTCGACACCCACCCAACGATTAGGGCCGCGTCGGATCGTGCCGCCCAAGGTCCTCGTTCCGATTTTCGTCGCCTGGGGTCTCTCGATCGCCATATTGGGCGCGGAGAACGACCTCGGATTCGCGCTCTTGATCTTCGGTCTCTTTATTGCACTGCTCTGGGTCACGACCGGGCTCAAGTCCTACGTCTTGCTCGGACTTGGACTGCTCGTCGGCGGGGCGTTCATGGCGGACCAGCTGTTCTATCAGGTGCAAACCCGAATCAGCGAGTGGCTCGACCCGTGGTCAGTCGTGAACTTTACCTACTCGCACCAACTCGCCTTTGGCTGGTTCTCCATCGCCGCCGGAGGAATCACCGGTACCGGCTTGGGCCTTGGCCAGTCGGGCACTGTTCCGTTCATCACGTCGGACATGATCTTTGCCGCCGTGGCGGAAGAGCTCGGTTTCCTCGGCGTCATCTTGACGCTCTGCCTCTTTGCGGCCTTCGTCGGTGAGGGTTTTCGCATCGCACAACGCGCGTCGTCGGACTTCCTTCGTCTCACCGCGACCGGTCTCACCGCCTTAATCGGCTTTCAGGCCATCTTCATCATGGCCGGCGTTCTTCGCCTACTGCCCTTCACCGGCATCACCTTGCCGTTCATGGCTTACGGCGGCAGCTCGCTCATCGCGAACTATCTGGTGGTAGCGATCCTGCTGCGAATATCCGACGAAGGCAACAGCGAAAAACGCGGCGGCGAAGTGCTGGCCGTACATCTCGCTTAGACGAAGTAGGACTCCAGCACGTCCTCCGAGCACAGTATGGGCGCCGGTACGCGTTGGCGAAGGGCCATAGAAAGTGCGTCACTGGTTCGACAGTCAATGACCTCTTGGCCTTGGGGAGTCATCAAGTCCAGTTCGGCGTAAAAGACTCCGCCGTCGTATCGTACGATGCGCGCCGCGATCACTTCGGCGTGCATTCGCGTCAAGATGGTCGTCATGAGTTCATGGGTGCTCGGCCGTCGGCTCTCTATCGCCCCGTGCGCGTGCTGGAGGGCGATCGCGTCGCTTAACGCCAGCGGGATGACGAGATAGCGAAACGGCGATTCGGCCTCGAGAAGATGGGCCGTCGGCGAAGGGTCCGTGAGGTCGAAGAGGACCGAATCGAGGTGCATCACGCGAAAGGCGACCTCGGGCGATCCCGGAGCCTCAAACGAGCCCTCGGAAGTCCCCTTCGGCGTGGACTCCTCAGCTTTGGGAGATTCGTCACTCATCGAGCACCAACCCTAATTGCTGACTCGCCGAGAGACTGAGAGCACCGCGCCGCCCGCGACAAAGAAGACCAGGGCGGAAGAACCTCCGTAACTAAGGAGCGGCAGCGGTATGCCCGTCACGGGCATGATGCCCATCGTCATGCCAATGTTCTCAAAGCAGCTGAAGGCGAAGAAGATAAAAACGCCGATGCACAGAAGTCGCCCCATGGTGTCCTTCGCGTTCTTGCCAATCATGAACATCCGAAAGCCGACGAAGGCCAAGAGCACGATGATCAGGACCGAACCAACGAAACCTAACTGCTCGCCGATGGCGGTAAAGATAAAGTCCGTACGCTGTTCGGGCACGTAACCGAGCACCGTCTGTAATCCATGAAACAGACCTGCACCGCGAACACCGCCTGAACCAATGGCGCTCTTCGCGTTGTTGACTTCGTAAATGAGGCTTGTCAGCTTGGGGTTCGTGGAGTTTTGATTGAGAAACGACACAAAACGGTCAACCTGATATTTCTGCAGGAGATCCAGATAGATCGCCGCGGCCAGACCGATCGAGCCCAAAACCGCCAGCAACGTCATAAAACGTGGGGGCACTCCCGCGACCACCATCATCGCCGAAACGATCAAGACGATAATCACCGACGTACCAATGTCGGGTTGTTTGACAATCAACGCCAACGGCACCGCGGCCATGAGGAGCAGGCGCATCACGTCGTACATGGTCAGCCCCTCAGAACGGCGCGCGCAAAACGTCGCCACCGCCAGTATCAAGATCAACACGGTGAACTCGCTGGGCTGAATCTGAATCGTGCTGCCAAAGCTGTACCAACGCTGCGCGCCGAGGGCGCTTTGACCAATCACGAACACGCCCGCCAGTGCGAAGAGCGAGCCCACGTATAACGGCGTCGCCGCCATTTCATATCGCCGATAGTCAATGCGTGAGAGGAAGTACATACACGTGACGCCCAGAAGCACGAAGAGACCCTGGCGTTCGAGGTAGTAGTGCGGGTTGTACCCGGCGTTGACGAGCGCCTGACGCGTCGCGCTGTAGATCATTATTACCCCGATGACGCCCAGGGCGATCATTCCAAAAAACAGCCCCGAGTCGAATGAATCCTTCGCCCGAAAACGGGCCGTAAATGCGCTCAGCGCGTCGGTCACTGAAGAACCTCAAGTAGTTTGGCGCCCTCTAAACCCACGCCCCACCACCACTGCATTTGCAGGGCCGCCTGGTAGGCCAACATGGGTAGCCCGTTCATCGTTCGGCACCCGGCGTCAATGTAGAGCTGGCGCCACAGCGACATTCGAGGTTCATACGCGAGGTCAACCGCAACAGTCTCGTGGTGAACCCCTTGCAAGACCGCCGCCTCTTCGCCCCGAGCTCTCAGGGGCAGGGCGTTGACGACCAAGTCGACCGGTCGATACACCAGCGATCGAGAAAACACGTTCCGGTAACGACCGGCGAGCTCGGCCACCTTCGCCTCGTTTCGAGCGTGCACCACCGCCGAAGCCACGCCGTGATGCACCAACGCGTCAACGATCGAACTGGCCGCCCCACCGGCGCCCAAAACGACGGCGTGGGTGTTCTCGAGAGAGAAACCCATCTCGCCGCTTAGTGAGTTCACGAAACCTAGACCGTCGGTACTCTCGCCAAGTAGCTTGCCGTCGCGTTGTAAGAGTGAATTCACCGACTTCGTACGCGTCGCAACCTCACTGAGCTCATCGCAGATCGCCCAGGCCACCATCTTCAGCGGACTCGTCACCGACAACGCGTCGAACTTCCTTGTCGCGAGCACCTTGAGCTCGTCGGCGCGCTCAAGACCCAGCTCCACGCGCGTCGACGAACCTTCCAGACCCGCGAGTTTGAGGCCCGCGATCTGTAGTTGCGGCGAGAGAGAGTGTGCAATGGGCGAACCCACGACGCCGACTCGCCAGTTCATCCCACCCCCCTCGAGGCCGCGAGTCTCTCGTTCTGCAACTGCTGCGCGAAGGTCGTGACAAAGGCCTCGTCACCTCGTTTGTTGATCACAGTGAAGTAGAGCCACGGTCCCACAGGCGCGTGCAGGACCGCCTTCAGCGCGAAGGTCGACACCGCGCAGATCGGCGTTGGCGTAAGACCGGTGTTCAGATACGTGTTGTAAGGGGTCGGCGTCTGCAACATGACGTGGGTGACGGCGCCCCCGTCGCGGCCAAGGAAGTAGAGCACCGTCGCGTCCATCTGCAGTGGGCCGCCTCTCGCCAGCCGATTGAAGATCACGCGAGCGACTTTGGGCATGTTTCGCGGGTAGTAACCCTCTTTTTCCACGATCGAGGCGGCCACGATCAACTGATAGGCGTTCAGCCCCCCCACGACCGTGGATGGCGTGAGCCCGACCGACGCGGCTTCTTCCTGGAAACTGCGCACCATCTCGTGGGCGAGGTCGCGCGGTGTCGTCGTGGGCTTGATGACGTAGGTTCGCGCACCGATGAGACCTTCTAGAGAGTTTCCCTCACCGAAAGAACTCGGCGTCACCGCGGCAGTGGCGTCCGTGACGAAGGTGTTGGCGTACTTCGCGCCCTTGACGTTCGCGACATCGAGCGCCACCTCGTGCAAGGTAAGTCCCGCCGCGACGGTCACCACGTCAACGTTGGGCGGGGCGCCAAGAATCGCGCGAACGCTGGCGAACGACGAGCCCTGACGCATCTCGTAGGTGCCGGCTCGAATCAGCGGCGTACCAAGGATGAGATTCTCCAAGCGAAACGCAAAGGGCGACGCAATGACACCGGCCATGCGCAGCTCCCCGGCAATCGTGGCCACCGAATCGCCCGAGTGCACCGTGACGATGACCTCCTTGCCTTTGCCGGCGAAGATTGGATCGATCTGCAAGGTGAACCAACCCGCAACCAACACGACGAGCACGATCACGCCGAGCAGCACCCGGCCAATCGGCCTAGTCAGCATGGTGGCCATCAAGGTAGTTTTGCAGCATGATGACCGCCGCGGCGCTGTCGACGTGATCACGGTGCTGCTTTGCCTTTAGGCCCGCTCGCGAAAGTGAACGGTGTGCTTCGAAGGTCGTGAGGCGCTCGTCCCACTGCGTCACCGGGAGAGCACCTAAGGCCTCCACCAACTCGTGAAACAGCGCGTCCGCTTGCTTGGTACTCGACGTTTCGTTGCCCGACAGGGCCACCGGTCTGCCGACCACCACCGCCTCGACCCCCTCATCGACAATTAACTGTTGCAACGAAGTGATCAGCGCTTCGTCGTTGACGAGAGCCGTGCGCGGAAAGGCCATGCTCTCGGCGGAGTCCGTGATCGCGATGCCACAGCGCGCCGCACCGGGATCGATGCCAAGAAGACGGGCCATCCAGTTCTTAGAGCGCCTTCGCCGCGACCAACACCGCGTCGATGCCCTTAGGATCTCGTCCACCGGCGAGCGCCAGGCGCGCCGAGCCACCGCCCACGCCACCGAGATGGGCGGCCAGCGTCTTCACGGTACTTGACGCGTCGAGCGATTCATCGGTCGCCACGGCCAGCGAAACTCTGTCTTCGTGCTCGCCCACCAAGACAACGATTCGCCGTCCGCGGTGCTGTAGATCCTGGGCCAGGGACCGTAACTGGTCACCGGCGTAACCGTCCACGCGAGCGATCACCACGTCGCCTTGACTCAGTGCGTCGAGTTCGGTGGCGAATTGAGCCAGTTGGGCCTGACGTAGCGAGCCGATCTGCTTTTCCACGTCGCGCTGACGCTCGAAGAGCCGTTCGAGCGCCGGGACCACGTCGTCAAGGGACGTCTTGAGCAGCGCGGCGACCGAGCCGAGGGCCTGTTCCATCTCGTAGCTGCGACGGTGTGCGCCAAGGCCGCTGACCGCCTCCAGGCGACGGGTGTTGGCGCCAATGGAGGACTCACTGACCACTTGAATCTGGCCAATGTCGCCGAGTCGCGCGACGTGGGTCCCCCCGCAGAACTCGAGGCTGTGTCGACCCGCGCGCACCACGCGCACCCGATCGCCGTACTTATCGCCAAAGAAGGCGACGGCGCCCATCGTCTCGGCTTCGCGTTTGGTGGTCTGAATGGTGTCCACGTGCTCGTTAAGAACGACGTCGGTGTTCACCATTGTCAGTATCTCTTTCGTCTCCTCGTTCGTAAGAGGAGCACCGTGAGAAAAATCGAAGCGCAGACGATCGGGTCCAACGAAGGAGCCCTGCTGACGGACGTGATCGCCCAACACGGTGCGAAGCCCTGCGTGCAAGAGGTGGGTGGCGGTGTGATTGCGCCGCGTGGCCTCGCGGCGCTCTGGCTCAATCGTCGCGATGGCGGTCTGACCCGGGAGGATCTCGCCCGTTAACCGGCCCCGATGCGCGAACAGTTCTCCGGCTACGTTCTGGGTGTCGAGAACCTCAAAGCGTCCCGTTTCGGTCACCACCGTGCCGGTGTCGCCCACTTGGCCACCGGACTCGGCAAAAAACGGCGTCGAATCGAGAAACAGTTCGCTCTCGCCGTCTTCGCCGGCCAGGACGGCTAACACCGCGGTCTCGATGCTGTAACGATTGACGTCGCGACCGACGAACTCGGTCGCGCCATAGCGTTCGATCAGATCTCGGTACTCCGCGTCGTCGGCCACGCGCAGCGACTTGGCGTTCGAGCGAGCCCGTTCGCGTTGAAGGGTCATCGCTTCATCAAAGGCGTCACGTTCGACGCTCAATCCGGCCTCGCCCACGATCTCCTCGGTCAACTCAATGGGGAAGCCGTGCGTGTCGTGCAACTTAAATGCAGCCTCACCAGGAAAGATGCTCGAGCCTCGCGCGAGGACCTCGCGCGAGGCCTCTTCGAGCAACGTGAGCCCGGTGCGGAGAGTTCGAGCAAATCCCGCCTCTTCGCGCTCGAGGACCTCGACGATGAGGTCGCGGTCGTGCACGAGCGTGGGATAGACCGCACCCATCTTCTCTATCGTCGCGTCGACGAGCGAAGCGGCCATCGCGCCCTCAGCCCCGGCTCGCCGGGCCGCGAGCACCGCTCGACGGATGATCCGGCGCAACACGTAACCGCGCCCCTCGTTAGAGGGCAGTACCCCGTCGGCGACCAACATCGTCATCGCGCGTCCGTGATCGGCGATTCGACGTATCGCCACGTCGGATGTCTCGTCGCGGCCGTAGGTGACGTTGAGGGCGCGCGACGCCGCGTCGAGCAGAGGTGCAAAGAGATCGGTCGCAAAGACCGTCTCGACGCCATTGAGGATCGCCAACGTTCGCTCAAAGCCCGCGCCGGTATCAATGTTCTTCTTGGGTAACTCCGTGAGCGATCCGTCGGGACCCTTTTCGTACTGGGTGAAGACCAAGTTCCAAAACTCTACGAAGCGATCTTCATCGCCCGTGGCGGGTCCCCCATCGGCGCCAAAGGCCGGTCCCTTGTCGAAGAAGATCTCCGAAGACGGTCCACAAGGACCGACCTCGCCCATGCTCCAGAAATTGTCCTCACCCATCCGCTGAATCCGCTCCGGGCGAAGGCCGATGAGGTCGCGCCACAGATCCGCGGCCTGATCATCGGAGTCGTGCACCGTCACCCACAGACGCTCGGGATCGAGGCCGAAATCCTCGGTGACGAGCTGCCAGGCGTAGGTGATGGCGCCTTCTTTGAAGTAGTCGCCGAAGGAGAAGTTGCCCAGCATCTCAAAGAACGTCAGATGGCGCTGGGTGGTGCCAATGATGTCAATGTCCAGGGCGCGAAAACATTTCTGCACCGAAACCGCGCGCGCGTAGGGAGGTACTTCTTCTCCGGTGTAATAGGCCTTAAAGGGCACCATGCCCGCCACCGTGAACAGTAGGGACGGGTCGTAGGGGATCAGGCTCGCCGAGGGCACGACGACGTGGCCGTTCGCGGCGAAATAGTTCAAGAAAATCGAACGAAGTTCGGCGGCTTCCACGAGAGTTACTCTACTGGCGCGATTGGTTCGTCCTGGTGAGAGCGGTTCGTTCGCGCGCGCCACTGCTCGACGAGCGCGCCTTCACGTCCGTAGTGCGACGGATCGAAAAACGTCGCTCCCTCGAGTTCGTCCGGCAGATACTGCTGGTCGACCCAACCTTGGGGATAGTCGTGTGCGTAGCGGTACTCAGTGCCGTGGCCCAACAGCGCGGCACTGCGGTAGGACGCGTCACGCAGATGCGCGGGCACCTGGGTGGAGGCCCCCGACTGCACCGCACCCGTCACCGCGCCGAGCGCGCGCGTCACCGAATTGCTCTTAGGCATCAGCGCCAAAGCGATCGTGGCGTGGGCCAGCGTCAGTCGCGCTTCGGGCAGGCCCACGAACTCCACGGCTCGCGCCGCCGCTTCGGCCACGAGCAGTCCGAGCGGCTCGGCGAGCCCGACGTCTTCACTGGCCAGAATGACCAGGCGTCGAGCAAGGAATCGGGCACTCTCGCCACTCTCGAGCAGGGTCACCATCCAGTAGAGGGCGCCGTCGGGGTCAGATCCACGCACCGACTTTATGAAGGCGCTGATCTGGTCGTAGTGCGTATCGGCGGATTGGTGATAGAGACGACCGTCTCGGGCTCGCGCGACGTGGCTGACGTCCACGGGTTCGCCGGGGTCTTCCAAGCTCACCAGCACAATGGCGGTGTCGAGCGTGGTGAGGGCGCTACGCGCGTCGCCGTCGGCTGAGGACGTCACGGCCCGGAGTGCCTCGTCGGTGATCGTTGCCCCTCGAAGCTCGAGACCTCGGCGAACCAAGGTGACGAGATCTTCCTCACCGAGCGGGTGAAGCCGCCACAACGTTGAGCGACTCATAAGGGCCGCGTTGACTTCGAAATAGGGGTTCTCGGTGGTGGCGCCGATGAGCACCACCTCGCCGGTCTCGGTCGCGGGCAACAAGAGGTCCTGCTGGGCCTTGTTGAAACGGTGCACCTCGTCGATGAAGAGCACCGTGCGCTGTCCCCTCTCGCCCAGTCGCTCGCGAGCGCGCGTCAACGCCTCGCGCACGTCCTTCACGCCACTCGACACCGCCGAGAGGCTTTCGATGACGTAGTTCGCGGACGTGGCCAGAATCCGGGCCAGCGTGGTCTTGCCCGTGCCCGCCGGACCCCAGAGGATCATCGAGGTCAGTTGACGTGCCTCGGCCAGTCTGCGCAGGGGTCCGTTGACGCCCACCAAGTGGTCTTGGCCCACGACCTCGTCGAGGGTGCGGGGCCGTAGCAGTTCGGCCAAGGGCGCCGACTCGCGTAGGCGCTCGTTGACGGCGTCGTCAAAGAGTGACGTACGTCACGAACCTTTCTTGGTGAAGCGCAAGCGGAGCTCGTCCAAATGCCGCGCGGTGATGGCCTTGGGCGCGCCGGTCATGAGATCGTTGCCCGATTGGGTCTTGGGGAACGCGATGACTTCTCGTATGTTCTCTTCACCGGCGAAGATCGCCACGAGCCGGTCAATCCCGAAGGCGAAGCCGGCGTGGGGCGGCGCGCCGTACTTGAAGGCGCCGAGCAGGAAGCCAAAGCGGCTCTGCGCGTCGTCGTCGCTGATGCCCAGGGCGCGAAAGATACGCGACTGGATGTCGGCGCGATGGATGCGCACCGATCCACTCCCCAGCTCCCATCCGTTCAACACCAAGTCGTAGGCCTGGGATCGGACCTTGAGAGGATCGCTCTCAATGAGTTCGAGGTCCTCGGGGTGGGGCATGGTGAAGGGATGGTGCGCCGCTTGAGGGTGACCCTCTTCGTCGAGACCCTCGAACAACGGAAACTCGGTCACCCACACGTACTCATGGGGTCCTTCACCCACCGGCGGCGAGCCGAGGGCCACGCGAAGCGCCCCCAGCACCCGGCAGGCTACCTCGTACTCGTCCGCGACCACCAGGACCAGGTCGCCGACTTCGGCGTCGTCGACGTGTCGAAGCGCTGCCCCTTCGCGTTCGCTGAGATGGCGCGCGAGGGGCGAGTCCAGACCTTCACTCGTCACCCGAAACCAGGCCAGACCTTTCGCGCCGAGTTGTTTCGCTTGGTCGACGAGTTGATCGAGCCGGGCCCGAGAGAAACTCGCCCCATGGCTCACGCGTATCGCCTTCACCGTCGGCGACGCGAACGCCTTTACGTCGCTCGCGGCGAACACCTCCGAGAGATCGTGCAGGGTCATGGCGAATCGCCGATCGGGCTTGTCGGTGCCATAACGCTCTTGTGCTTCCGCCCAGGTCATCTTCGCGATGGCGTGGGGACGAACGCCGGTCGCCACCTCGGCGGCGTCCAAGACGGCCGAGGACACGAAGCCCATGATGTCCTCTTGGGAAACGAAGCTGGCTTCCAGGTCGAGCTGGGTGAACTCAAACTGACGATCGGCTCTGAGGTCTTCGTCGCGCAGACACCGCGCGATCTGGTAGTAGCGATCGAAGCCACCCACCATCAAGAGCTGCTTCGCAATCTGTGGGCTCTGGGGCAAGACGTAAAACTCACTGGGTTGAAGACGGGAGGGCACCACGAACTCGCGTGAACCTTCCGGGGTGGGCGCCCACAGCAGCGGCGTCTCCACTTCACAAAAACCTTGCGCGTCCATCGATCGGCGCAGGGCCGCGTTCACCTTGGCGCGAAGACGCAGGTTGTGCTGCATCTTGTCGCGACGCAGATCCAAGTAGCGATAGCGAAGACGCACCGACTCTTCAATGTCCACACGGTCGTCCAACTGAAACGGCGGCACCTCGGCGAGCGAGAGCACTTCAATTTGGCAGTCGCTCAACTCGACGGCCCCGGTCGCCAATCGATCGTTGACGGTACCTTCGGGTCGAGGCGTGACGGTGCCGATGACACGCACGACGTACTCGCTTTTAACTTCTACCGTGCCCTCGACCACCACCTGGACCACGCCCGAGCGGTCGCGCACGTCGAGGAAGGCTAGGTGTTCTCCGTGCTCGCGGCGCTTGGCGACCCAGCCACAGACGCTGACCCGCTCCCCCACGTGATCTTCACTCACCGAGCCGCAGAGCAAGTCGCGCATGCTGGTGGCTTCGAGGTCGTCGGGCATCGTCACGTCACTTCGTCAGTAGGTGGGTGACCGTCGAGACGACGTCGCTTTGGGCCACGCGCAACTGCGTCTGGGCAAAGTCCCCGCTTCGAAGGTCTCTAATCGTAACCTCGCCGGTCTCAATCTCCTCGGGGCCGAGGAGCAGCGCCAGACGCGCGCCCGACTTATCGGCCACCTTCATCTGGGCCTTCATCGAACGCTGGTCGTACGCGCGATCCGTGGCAAACCCGGCCGCGCGCAGCCGCTCGACCAGGACGGTCGCCACGTCGTGGTCGGAGGTATCGATGACAAAGAGGTCGAGCGTGCGGTTGAGCAGTTCACTCTTGACCCCTTCGGCAGTCCGCGCGAGCAGAATCCGCTCGACGCCGCAGCCAAAACCGATGCCACTCGTGGGCTTGCCGCCGAGTTCTTCGACCAACCGGTCGTAGCGCCCGCCCCCGCCGATTGCTTTCTGGGCCCCCTCGAGCGCGTCGGCGACGAACTCAAAGGTCGTGCGCGTGTAGTAGTCGAAGCCGCGCACCAGACGAGGATCGAGCGTGCTCGCAATGCCCAGTGACCCCAGACCCGCGAGGACCAGGTCGAAGTGCGTACGACAGTCCTGGCAGAGATGATCGATCAGCAGCGGTCCGTTAGCGGTGACCTCGATGCAGGGGTCCCGCTTGCAGTCCAGTACTCGTAGCGGGTTTTGGCGCCATATTTCACGGTGTTCGTCGCAGAGCTGGTCTGCGTGTGCGGCCAGGTACTCGCTCAAGCGCGTCACGTAGGCGCCACGACAGGCGTCGTGGCCCATGGAGTTGACGAGCAGGCGCACTCGGCGCAATCCAATGTCCGCGAAAAAGCCATTCGCTAACGCGATGACCTCCACGTCCACCGCCGGGTCATCGGTGCCGAGCACTTCGACACCGAGTTGGTGGTGCTGGCGGTACCGCCCCGCTTGAGGGCGCTCGTACCGAAAGGCCGGGGTGGCGTACCACGCCTTCCACGGCGTCGTCGGCTGGTGTTGGACAAACGCGCGCACCACTGACGCGGTCCCCTCGGGGCGCAGCGCGTAGCGCCGCTCGCCGCGATCTTCGAAGATGTACATCTCTTTGGTGAATACGTCGCTCTGCTCGCCAATACCGCGAAGGAAGACCCCGACATCCTCAAAGAGCGGATTTATCGCCAAAGAGAAGCCGTAGCGGTAGGCGCGCTGGGCGAACGTGGCGAGGAGTCCCTCCCACAACGCCGATTCAGGTCCGAGCACGTCGTGGGTGCCGACCGGAGATTGAAAGGGAACGACCGATTCGCTCATGAGATCTTGTTCTGGCCCGGTAACGAGCGAAAGGCGTCAAAGACTCCGTCGACTGCCTTGAGCGCCGCCAAGAGGCTCGACAGGTGCGCCGGGTCGGCGAGCTCGACGTCGAAGATCATGCGCACGATGCGCGCGCCCGACGTCGTGGAACTGCTCGAGATGATGTTGAGGTGATACTCCGCGACCACCTTGGACACGTCGAGCAAGAGACGCGATCGGTCAAAGGCCATGATCTCCAAGACCGCGCGGTACTGACCACCCGCCGAGCCATCCCACTCCACGTCAATAATTCGCTCACCGAGGCGCTGGGCCAAGGCCACGGCGTTCGAGCAGTCGTCGCGGTGCACCGACACCCCGCGGCCCTGGGTGATGAAACCCATGATGCTGTCCCCGGGCACCGGCGAACAGCACCGGGCCAGGTGGATCATGACGTCGTCGAGCCCCTCCACGTAGACCCCCGCCGTGCGGCGCGAGGCGCGATACGCGCGCGGCGCCTTGGTGACCGTGGTGGGCATCTGTTCGGCGTCGCCCCCGCGCAACTCGCGGTCCAGTCGCTGTACGACCGCGAGTGCGGAGATCTGATCGCTGTCAATCGCCATGAAGAGCGCGTCGTGGTCCTCCAAGTTCATCGACGCGATGACCGCGTCGAGGGCGCTCGAAGTGAGCGACGTCGCGATGGGCAAACCTTCACGACGAAGGGCCTTGGTCAGTTCTTCGCGACCACCCTCGATGGCGTCGTCGCGGCGCTCGCGTTGAAACCACTGGCGAATCTTGGACTTAGCCCTGGATGATTGGGCAATGGCCAGCCAGTCTCGCGACGGACTGGCATTGTCGTTCTTGCTCGTGACGATCTCCACGACGTCGGCCGATCGCAGCACCGTGTCCAGTGGCACCAAGCGGCCGTTCACCTTGGCGCCCACGCAGTGGTGTCCGACCTCGGTGTGCACCGCGTAGGCGAAGTCGATCGGTGTCGCCCCTTCGACGAGGGGGATGACCCGACCCTTGGGCGTGAAAATGTACACCTCGTCCTGGCCAAGGTCGAGCTTTAACGCTTCGAGGAAGGCGATAGGGTCGTTCTCCTCCTCTTCGACATCGGCCAGTCGCTGCATCCAGGCCACCTCCTTGGCCGAGGCGCCTTCTTTGTAGCTCCAGTGCGCGGCCACGCCGAACTCGGCCCGACGGTGCATCTCTTGGGTGCGCACTTGCACCTCGACTGACTTGCCGCGTGGACCGATGACGGTGGTGTGCAACGACTGGTAGAGGTTGAACTTCGGAGAGTTGATGAAGTCTTTGAAGCGACCTTGGACCGGTGACCACAGTGCGTGAATGGCCCCCAACGCCGCCCAGCAGTCGCGCTCGTCTTCGACGATGAGACGCAGTCCCACCAAGTCGAAAATCTCGTCGAACTCCTTGCCACCGACCACCATCTTTTCGTAGATGCTCCAAAAGTGCTTCGGTCGACCACGAACTTCCGCCTTGATACCGAACTCGTCGAGCTTGGCCGAGAGCGTCGACATCACTTCACTGAGATAAGCCTCGCGCTCAGGCTGGCGCGCGGCGACCATCTGTTCGATCTCGGCGTACCGCTTGGGGTGCAGCGTGGCAAAACTTAGATCCTCGAGCTGCCACTTCACCTGTTGCACCCCAAGGCGGTGAGCCAAGGGCGCGTAGACGTCGAGGGTCTCTTGGGCGATGGCGCGCTGGCGAGGCATCGGCATCACCGAGATGGTCCGCATGTTGTGAAGTCGGTCGGCCAATTTGATCAAGAGCACGCGCCAGTCCTGGGCCATGGCGATGAACATCTTGCGAATCGTGGCGGCCTGCTGGGCCTCTTTGGAGTCGAATTCGAGTCGGTCCAGTTTGGTAACCCCGTCGACCACGGCCGCTACCTGGGCCCCGAACTCCTTCGAGAGCCACTTCGTCGTGACCCCGGTGTCTTCTACGGCGTCGTGGAGCAGGGCGGCCGCAATCGTGACCTCGTCAAGGCCAAGATCGGCCGTAATCCCGGCCACCGCGATCGGGTGGGTCACGTAAGGCTCGCCCGTACGGCGCAACTGACCCTCGTGGGCGTTAATGGCAGCGATTCCCGCCCGACGGATCAACTCCACGTCGCCGTCGGCGTGGTGCTCGCTAAAACGCGCAATGAGACGCTCAATCGAGCTCAGTAGCACCGGATCGACGGTGGTACGCGAAGTGAGACTAACCATACGGTCAGCCTACCGGCGCCTTAACGCCGTTTCTGCCCTCGGAGGAACTGGGAACGCTGCCGACGCGCCCTTCGTAACTGGCGCGCAGGGCCTTCACCAACGTTCGTCGAATCAGCGAGAACCTACGGTGAAGTCACGACTCTCGCAGTTGTCTTCACCCCCACGAGGCGTCAGCCAACCGTCGTCAACTTAACGGAGGGAACACTGTCAATCCCGAGACCATCGACGTCGCTGAAGTAACCACTGGAACACATAACCGGAACTCCCTGGAAGGGAACCGTTCCGGTCGCCGGAAGGTTGTTTCCGTCGCAATTGCCGATGTTGCTAGCTAGGTCACTTCTTGACGCGCCCGCCACGTACACGTCACCGGGAAAGACGTTCGACCCAGCCGAGACATTTGGCGACTGCATCACACCGAGCGAATTTGTTGGGTTCGTGTTGAACGTAATACCAAAGATAATCGTGTCGGGCAGGACAATGGCCTGAGCACTGAAGTCAAACGTGACGTTAAAGACCGTGGCAATCTGACCATCGGGTACTTCTGGAACAGTGAACAGCTGCGTGTCCGAGGCGATCACGCTGCCGACCGCACCACCGCGCTGAATGTTGTAGATAGTAAAAGTGATCGACGCCGTGGACGCTGGCACATCAGCGCCGCCGAAGCAGCCTGGCGAACAGATAGCCAAGCCAACGGTGGCGGTGTCAAAATCGGCGCCCGCAGGATTGGAAGTTAAGTTAATCGCATTGCCAAATTCGGTCATCTCTGGTGCCGTGAAGTCTTGTTGCCAGATACCTCGAGGAACCATGCTGTTGTAGAGGTCGACAACGCCCTGAGGACCGGCTGGACCCGTCGCGCCAGTTGCGCCTTGTGACCCGGTCGCGCCAGTTGCGCCCGTCGCGCCCACCTGACCCGAGACGCCAGCCGCGCCCGAAAGACCTGCCTCGCCCCTCGGACCCCTAAGGCCGACCCTGACCTTGACCGTGTGAGCTGGACATCTCCCATTGGGCAGTAACTCCTCCAATAAGAACTTCTTGTTCGCGCACGCGATGTAAGAGGACGCCGAAGTTCCCGTCACAAAAAGCGTGGGAATGACGGTTCCGAGTACCAGAACGCCGGCCACGCCCAGAGAGATCAACTTCGCCTTTTTCGATAGCGATTTCATCGAATTCCGACTCCAAACACCCTACGAGCATTCGCTCCAGGCATCTAAAGTCCACCCTAAGGAGCAGCGTTCGTCCCCGTTAGGGACTTACGTCACTAATCTGAGGGACCGAACGTCAGTGAACTCTGGATTTCGCACCGGGGCCATTCGCCGGATAAACCGCGACGCCGTCAGCGCCATCGCCGACGGTACCCGAGGCGTTGCTGGCGAAGAGCGCAAAGTGATAGGACACGCCAGCCTTTAAACCCGTAATCGTGTTGGAAACGGCCACCAACTGCGTCCCGCTACCGATGTCGATCGGCGGCGTCGACTGGCCGAGGGCGCTCGTAGGCCCGTACTCCCACCAGTACTGCGTGTCCTGCTGATTCGGATAGACGCCGCCCGCGAGGGTCACTGACGTTAAGGAGGGCGAGGCGGTGACGTAATCGGCCACGCCGTTGGCGCAACTACAGCCACTGCCGCCGGCAACCCCAGGAGGTCCCGCGATGACGGCGCCGCTAATCGAACCAACGCCCGTGAGACCGGAATAGCTTCCGCCAGGGGTGTCGTGGCATAGGGCCGTGACGGTGCACGTCCCGTTTGACGACAGGTTGTCGCCGCTCGTGATGGCGTTGAGCTCGGCCGCGTCGTGGTAGGCCCAGGCGCTTCCGCCAACGCCGACGTCCATTCCCAAACTATGCAAAAGACCGTAGTAGCCGGCCGTCAACGCGGTCGCCAAACTCGTCCCACCCCCGGTGTAACCCTTGAGCGTGCTCGAACATGAGCAGTAGACGTAGAGACCGCTCGCGGGATTGGCGTCGGCGCTGACGTCGGCGACCGATCTCGTCTTGCAATGGCTGCCGTCACCGACCTGCCAGGCCGGCTGAGGCTCGCTGGTACAGGCGCTACTGCCCGCTACCCAACCGGTCTCTTGGACACCGCGCGCGTTGGGGGCCGAAGTCGGAGCCTGCATCAAGCTGGTGCCGCCCACGGCCGTCACGCTAGGAAAGGAGGCCGGCTCTGGCGTGGAGTAGGCACCGCCGAGATAGCCATCGTCGCCCGTGGCGCCCAGCACCGCCACACCGGGGAAATTGAAATCACGCTTTTTGAACGACCAGAACTCGGCCCACGAGTTGCTGATTTGATTCGCGCCCAGACGGTACGCCGTCAGTTCGGCGCTTTGGTAGTCGCGGATGTCCTGGGCTTTGGCTTCAACTACTACGAGGTGACAGTTAGGACACGTCGTTGAAACGGCGTCAACGTCCATCGCCGTTTCGAACGCCCAACCGGATCCCGATTGACTCTTGTTCACGGCGACGACGCGTCCGCCGCTCTGATTGACAACACGCAAACATCCACTGGCAAGCGTGCACGACGGCAGAGCGAATTGGGCGCGATATTGGGCGAGATCGCCGGCGAGCTGTTGATACCCAGCGCCGATGACGACGAGGCCCACGGTATCGCCGACTCCCCCCAGCGCCGACAACGCGGTGAGGTCGTAGCTCCGCTGCACGAACTGCGGTGTGCCGAATGCCGCGGGCGGCTCGATCACCGTCGACGAAGTCAGCGCCGGGCGGACCGCGGGTGCCGTCGTGGGCGCCTCGGGGACCGCGAACGTGACGGGTTGACCCGACTTCGGGTTCACGAGCCACTGAGCGGCACACCCTCCGCTTGGCGCGAGCGGCGTCACGCACGCGCCCTCGGAAGTGAGGGCGGACTCTCCAGTGGAACTACCAAGTGCCGGTTGGACCAACGCAATCACCGCGACCAACGCAATCGCAAGCGATAGTCGCCTTAAAAAAACCTTTGGTTTCAACAAGCGCCACTTAGCCAGGCCCTGTTTCGTTTGGATCTTGTCATCCATCTTCAGCCAACTCTAGGGCCAATTGCTGATGGCCTAGGAATGTACGACGTCGCAAAACCCGCGGTCCACACCGTTCCGTAGTGTCGTCATCGTTTGAATCATCTTGATCATCAGTTCACTTGCGACGAACTTCGTTGTGAATAGTCAATGATGATTAGAACAACTAGTGCACGAGCACTCATTCGCCGGATTCGGCACTCGCTCGAACTCACCAGCACCGGGTCGGCGGTGGAGCGTGAGGTGAGCCTTACCATCGCGTCGGTCTGGCACCATCAAGATCTGGCGCGAAGCCATAATGTGATTCGCGAGGCTGCGGCATATCCGAACCACCACTCGGTTGTCACCATCGAGAGGACCACGTCCGCCTCGAGCCATCAACGGACGCCAGCGATACGCTTGACTATCTTGACCAGCACCCATGACTTCGATCGCTGACGTCCTCGGAGGACGCTACCGACTCGTCCGATTACTCGGTCGAGGCGGCATGTCCGATGTCTATGAAGCGCTCGACGAACGAAGCGGCACCACCGTGGCGCTGAAGATCGTGCGCTCGGGCGATCCCGAATTCGTTCGGCGCCTGATGCAAGAGGCCCGGGCCCTCGAGCGTTTCGAACACCCTGGGCTCATCCGACTGCTGGATACCGGTCTCGCCGGTGACGACGCGTACTTGGTCATGGAGTTCATAGACGGTCCGACGCTCGCCGAGTCGCTCCACCAGGGACCGCTCAGCGCTCCAGAGACGGCCGCTCTCGGCGCGAGATTGGCCGACGCCTTGGCGTACGTGCACGAACGGGGAATCGTCCACCGTGACGTGAAGCCGTCGAACATCCTCCAGTCGTCCACGGGCGAAGCCTGGATTGGGGACTTCGGCGTCGCTCAACTCCATGACGCGACGACGCTGACCGCGGCGGGCACCGCGTTGGGGACGGTCGTCTACATGGCACCGGAACAACTCGAAGGTGGCCAGGTAGGTCCCAGCGCCGACATCTGGTCGCTGGGCGTCGTGCTGCTCGAGTGCCTGACGGGACGGCGCGTGTATCAGGGCTCGCCGAGTGAGATCGTCGCGAGCCGAATGACCGGTCCCGTACCTGTGCCGAAAGATCTACCCGTACCGTGGAAGCTGGTCTTGGGCGGGATGCTCGACTTTCGACCGGAGCAGCGCTTGAGCGGCGCCCAGGTCGCCACACTTCTGTCGACCTCGGTGTTCGCCTCGCCCTGGCGGGCGTCCAACAGCGACGAAACCGAAATCCTGTCGTCCGTCTCACCCGAGGACCTCACGGTGCTCATGCCCGGCGTGGGCGCCGCCCTCACGCCACGCGACGACGACACGGTCCTTGACCAGCCTCTACGGAGCGCCGCCACAACGCAGCGACACGTCGGCACCCGCTTCCGACCGGCGTGGCTCGTGTCAGGTGGCATCATCGCGGCGGCAGCGATCGCCTTGATCTTCTTGCTCGCGTCGAACCCCTCGAAGCCCCCGACGACGACCCAGGCGTCGACGACCACCACTTCAAGCACCATCCTCTCCAGCTCGAGCGCACTCACCCGTTTGGTCAGTGATTTAGCGTCCGCCCAGACCACGGGCGCGATCGACCCCGCCTCTCAACAGGACATCTCTCAAGACGCCAACCAGTCACTCATCGACGAAGGGGCCGGCAATTTAGCTCAAGCCGAAAACGATCTGCAACAAGCGGCCACCGTGCTCGTCAACGGTATACAGGGCGGACAGATCAGTCCAAGTGAGGGCGCGATTCTTCAGCGTGATCTCTCGGCACTTGCCGCTTCGCTCGGCGTGGCCACGCCGAGCGAGACAACGACGACGGCGCCTAGCCCACCGGGTAACGGTGGCCCCGGTCACGGCAAGGGCCACCGCCCATGACGTGGCGCGGACGCCGGGGTTTCAGCGGCGCTTCGGCTTTCGCGCGCGGGGCTGAATGGTGCCACCCATGATGCCCGAACGCGTCGGGCCTGCGTTTCTTACGTTTCTCTCGACCCCTAAGAGCGCCGCGCTCGTCGCGGTCAAGGTCTGACGCTCCGAGCGCTGATTGACGCGCGCCGCGAGCTCTTGGTAACGAGGCTCGCGTTCTTTCAACCAGGCCAGTATCGGACTCGCAATAAATATTGAGGAATACGCCCCGCTCATCAGTCCAACAAAGAGCGCCAAGCCGTAGTTCTGCAGGGTCGTCGCGCCCAAGAGATCAGCGCCAATCAGCAACACCGCGAGTACTGGCAGGATCGCGACCAGTGAGGTATTAATTGATCGCGCCAACGTCTGGTTCATCGAGAGGTTGACCATGTCGCTGTAGGAGAGGTCCCCGCCCTTTAGGACGCCTTGGGTGTTATCGCGCACCCGGTCAAAGACGACGACCGTGTCGTAGAGCGAGTACCCGAGGATCGTCAAGATCGCGATCACCGTGTCGGGCGTGATCTGAAAGCCAAAGAGCGAGAACACGCCCACCGTCACGAGCAGGTCGTGCACCATGGCAATGAACGCGGCCACGGCCATCTTGGGCTCGAAGCGAATACTGATGTACGCCACCACCGCAATGAAGAAGACAATGAGTGCCTCGAGCGCCTTATTGGTAATCTGACCACCCCACGTGGGACCAACATTGCTCGTGGACACCTGATTGTTCGTGGTACCAGCAACCTTGGCCATGGCGGCCACGACCTTGTTCGTCTCGTTGAGCTGTTGGGTCTGCGAAAGCGAGTTGATGTTGGCCGTCACCTGGTAAGTATCTGAACCCAACTTCTCCACGCTCGGATTCGTGAGTCCGGCTTTTTCAACGGCATTGGTCATGTTGGTGATGGACGTATGAGGAGCGAGCACTTCCCAGGAGCTGCCGCCCTTGAAGTCGATGCCGAGGTTGAATCCGCGAATGGCCAGTGAACCCATGCCAACGACGATGATGACCGCCGAGACGCTGAACCAGATCTTGCGTCGACCGACGAAGTCAACGGTCGTAAGCCCGTGGTAGAGACGACCAAGAGGACCGTAGACCTTCGTCTCGGGCGGCGTCGCGATGTCGGTGTCGTTACTCACTGGCGACTCCCGCCTGCATTCCCGCCGCCATCGACAGCGCCGAGGTGCTCGACGAGCCTCTGCGACCGAGCAAGATCACGAGCGGACGGGTGAAGTACCAGGTGATGACGACGTCCATGATCGTCGACAGACCGAGGAAGAAGGCGAAGCCCCTCACGTCGCCCACCGCGATGATGTAAAGCAGGACCGCCGCGAGCAAGCTCACCGTGTCCGCGGCTAGTACCGTTCGCCAGGCCGAGCGAAACCCGCGGTCGACGGAGGATCGCACCGATCGCCCCGCTCGAGCCTCGTCCTTTAATCGCTCGAAGTACACCACGTAACTGTCAACCGTGATACCGATCGACACAATTAATCCGGTGACACCGGCCAAGTCGAAACTGGGCGCGAAGGCCGTATGGCCGAGTGCCGAGATGATCGCCCACAAGAGCGACGCCGTGACAATTAGTCCAAAGACGATGACGAGTCCGAGCGCGCGGTAGTAGAGAATCGTGTACAACAGCACCAGGGCCAGACCGGCCAGTCCGGCGCCGAGACCGGCGATCAGCGCCGAGTGACCCAAGGTTGGTGAGACGGTCACAGTGTTGAGGGCCTGGAGCCGCACGGGTAGGGCGCCAAAGTTCATCGCCAGGGCCAAGTTCTTCGCCGACGCTTCCGTGAACGAGCCCGAGATCTGGCCGGTGCCCTGGAAACTAGAAAAGGCGCTCTGCGTGGGCTGAATGATGGGCGCGGACTGCACCACCCCGTCGAGTTCAATGGCGAGGAGTCGATGGAAGTTCTCGCTGGCCACTTTGTCCCAGAGCGGGCTGCCAGTAGAAGTAAGGGTGTAGTTGACGACCCACGCGCCGGTCTGGTCCTGTTGGGCCACGGCCTTTTTGATGGACTGACCCGTGAGCTCCGAGGGACCCAAGACGTAGCGCACACTTGGTTGGCCCAGGAGCGGCAAGAGAACGGAGTCTTTGGGCAGATCGCTACTGGGCTGGGTGGAGGCGAGGTCGGTAAAGGCGGGATCGGGCTGAAGATTGTTGCTCGTAAAACCCGCTACGTTGTTCGCCGGCGTGACGGCCAGGTTGGCCTCAGTCATTTGGTACGCGGCCGCACACGTGGGTAGAGCTTTCTTGCCCAGCGGCGCGAGTTTGGTGCCAACCGCGGCTTGACATATGACGGGGCGAAACAAGAGTTGGGCAGTCTCACCTACGAGCTGTAAAACCTTGCGCGCGTCATGGACCCCGGGCACGCTCACCACGACGTCCTTGCCTTGGAGATTGACCTGCGCGCCCGAGACGCCGAGCCCGTTCACGCGATTCGAGAGGATCGTCACCACTTCTTGCATGTCCGCGGTGGAGGCGACCGTCGTGGGCTTGTAGACGACCGAGAGACCGCCCGCCAGGTCCAGACCGAGTTTGGGCCCCCATCCGAGCGACATGGTTGCTGCCAGAGATCCAAAGGCAATGGCGACGGTGAGAACGAGACTGACGATCATCGATCGTCGTGAGCCAACCTGTGGCGGCATTACTTCGCGTCACCTTCCGTGGGGTGATCGTCGGTGGATTCGGGTACGACCGGGTCGAAGCGACGTGCGATGGCCGAGGGGATGAAATCGAGCTCCACGCCACTGGCACTACGCAAAGTCACCAGGTCGCTCTCGTTCTTCACGACCGTTCCCACGAAGCCGCCGATGGTCTGGGCGCGCTGGCCGACCTCGACCTTGCGGGACTGTTGACGTTGGGCCTTTTGCTTCTTCGAGCGAGGACGCAGGTAAAAGAAGTAGAGTCCGCCAAAGACCACCACGTAAATGATGAGAATCGACGACGAACTGGAGCTGGCAACCAACATGGGGAATTCCTTCGTTAACGGACAGGGAAACTCTAGTCGCTAGGTACCTAGTGCGTTAGAACAGGCCGCCGTGACGTGGCTGAATGCCTAGGTGTTGGTACGCACGCTCGGTTGCGACGCGCCCGCGTGGCGTACGTACCATGAGCCCGGCTCGCAGTAGGTAGGGCTCGTACGCGTCTTCGATCGTGAAGGGCTCTTCGCCACAGGCGTGCGCCAACGTCGTAAGCCCCACCGGCTGCGCAGCGAACTGCTCACAGAGCAACCTCAAGATCCGCCGATCGATCTTGTCGAGTCCGAACCCGTCCACCCCAAACAGCGCGAGGGCGTCCAGAGCCACTTGCGAGTCGACTTTCTCGTAACCCTTCACCGAGGCGTAGTCGCGCACTCGCCGCAAGAGTCGATTCGCGATGCGCGGCGTGCCGCGACTTCGCGTCGCGATGATGTGGGCCGCCGGGGGCTCGAGGGCGATATTGAGCAGACCGGCCGAACGTTGAGCGATGAGGGAGAGTTCATCCACGTCGTAGAGGTCGAGCTGTCCGATAAAGCCGAATCGATCACGAAGTGGCGCGGCCACGAGACCAGTTCTGGTGGTCGCCCCCACCAACGTGAAGTTCGGCAGATCGAGACGGATCGATCGGGCCGACGGACCGCGTCCGATCATGACGTCGAGTCGAAGTTCTTCCATGGCGGGATAGAGGATCTCCTCCACGGCGCGCGAGAGACGATGGAGTTCGTCGATGAAGAGCACGTCACCGTCTTGGAGATCGGTGAGGAGCGCGGCCAGGTCGCCGGGACGCGAGAGCACCGGACCCGAGGTCACACGAAAACCCGAGCCCATCTCGCTGGCCACGATGCTCGCGAGCGACGTCTTGCCCAGTCCGGGCGGTCCGGCGAAGAGCAGATGATCGGCGCACTGGTTTCGAGCCTTGGCCGATCCGAGCACGACCTGGAGGTGACCAACCAGGTCGCGTTGACCGACGAAGTCCTCGAGCGTCTGGGGACGCAACGACACTTCGGCGCGACGTTCCAGCTCGATGACTTCGGGCGACACCACGTGCTCTCGCAACTGCTCGAGGTTGAGCTCGTGCGTGGTCACGATCGTCTCAACAGCTGTAGGGCCGTGCGCAGGGCCTCCGACTCGTCCGCGGGCAAGACCACGTCGTTCAGCGCCTCGCGCACCTCGTGGCTGGTGTAACCAAGTGAGCGCAGGGCGTTATCGACCGCCGCGTTGACGTGCGTGAGGGGCAACGTGACTTCAAAGGAGCCGTCGACGGGGACCTTGCCCTTTAATTCGAGCACGATGCGACTCGCCGTCTTGGGCCCGATGCCGGGGATCGTCGCGACCTTCTTGGCGTCGTCGCTTTCAATGGCGAGCGCCAACTCCGCCACGCTCATCGTTCGCAAGGCGCCCAGCGCCGTCGACGGGCCGACCCCGGGGGTGACGATCAGGAGTTCGAAGAACTCGCGCTCTTCGACGGTGCGAAATCCGAAGAGTTGGATGGCGTCCTCGCGCACCACCGTGAAGATGAAGAGTTCGAGCAGCTCGTCGAAGGGGAGCGGTTCGCTCGAGGCGACGTGGACCTCGTACCCGACGCCCTGCACGTCAAGCAGAAACGCCCCATTTCGCAACTGACGTAGGACCCGCCCACTCAACCAGCCGATCACGTGAGGCTCCCCAGGGGATAGCGACGCTCAATGCGCACGATCATGAAATACGCAATCCCCAGCGCCAGCGCGTCCGCGGCGTCGGCCGGACGGGGAATCTCACTCAGCCCACAGAGCCGCGCCACCATGCCTTGTACTTGGGACTTACTGGCCGCGCCGTAGCCCGTGACTGCCAATTTGACCTGCTGAGCGGTGAATTGACGCACGGCGACGTCCGGGCCGTCGACGAGGGCGATGGCGACGCCACTGGCCTGCGCGACCGAGATCGCGGTGTTGGCGTTTCGTTGGTAAAAGACCCGCTCCACGGCAACGGCGTTCGGCGTCGTCTCCTTTAAGAGTTGGTCGAGTTCGACGTGTAATTGGCGAAGTCGTTGCTCGACGGGCATCTTGGGATCGGTCTCGATGGTGCCGGCTCGAACCGCTCGAAACGTCTCAACACCCTCAAAGGACCCCTCCACGAGCCCGTACCCACAGCGGGTCAGGCCGGGGTCGATACCGAGTACGAACATACGTTCGATAGTACTCGCCAAAGCGCCCTACGACTGGTAATTAGCCCTCATACGCGGCCAACAACTTATCGGAAATATCGAAGTTGGCGTAGACGCTTTGCACGTCGTCGTGGTCGTCCAGCGCGTCCATGAGGCGCAGCACCTTCTTCACCTCCACCTCATCCGAGACGGGAATCGTGTTCTGGGCCACCAGCGTCAGTTCGGCGCTCAGCACCTTGAGTCGCTGATTTTCCAAGGCGCCGCGCACCGACGCCAAGGCGTGGGGCTCGGTCGTCACCGTGTAGTTCGAGCCGTTGGCTTCATAGTTCTCGGCGCCCGCTTCCATGATCCATTCGAGGAGTTGGTCCTCGTCCAAGGGACCCTGCACTTCGAGCACGCCCTTACGTTCAAACTGCCACGACACGGCGCCGGGTTCGGCGATCGCTCCCCCATTTCTCCCAAAGAGGTGCTTGATCTCAGAACTCGTGCGATTTCGATTGTCGCTCAGGGTCTCGACGATGATCGCCACGCCGCTGGGTCCGTAGCCTTCGTAACTGGTGGCTTCGTAGCGAACGCCCTCGAGTTCACCGGTGCCGCGCTTGATGGCCCGTTCGATCGTGTCCAGGGGCACCGACGACTCGCGGGCCTTTTGAAACATCGTGCGCAGCGCGGCGTTGGTCGTGGCATCCCCGCCGCCCTCACGCGCGGCGACTTCGACTTGGCGAATGAGCTTGGCGAAGACCTTGGCGCGAGCCGAGTCCTTGGCCCCTTTACGGTGCTTGGTCGTTGCCCACTTGGAGTGGCCAGACATAGTGCCTCCCTACCCCAAAGGGCCTGGCTATCGTAGCGAAATTTAAAGCGAGTCGACGAAGAGCCGATGGAGCCGGGGGTCGCCGGCCAACTCGGGGTGAAACGCGGCGCCCCAGACGTTCCCCTGGCGCACGAAGACCGGATGCTCACCTCGGCCGTCGCCGTGATCGAGCGTGGCGAGCACTTCCACGCGCTCCTCCCACGCCACGATCCGGGGTGCGCGAATAAAGACCCCCGACACCGATCCGACGCCCTTTACTTCAATGGGCGACTCGAAACTTGCGGTCTGGCGCCCGTAGCCGTTGCGGCGAATCGACACCGCCAACGCGCCGTAGCTCCACTGGTCCGCGCGACCGTCCAGCACCTCAGAACTCAAGAGGATCAGCCCCGCGCACGTGCCAAAGACCGGGAAACCGCTCCGGAGCTTCTCGCCCAGGACATCACGTAGACCCGACGTCTCCAAAAGGTGCGCGATCGTCGTGGACTCACCACCGGGCAACACCAGGGCGTCGACACTCTCGAGCTGTTCGATCGTTCGCACCTTGACGACGACACTTTCGAGCGATTCGAGCATCGTGACGTGTTCACCGACGTCCCCCTGGAGGGCCAGCACGCCGACGCGCTTCACTACCAGCCGCGTTCAGCCAGTCGCAGCTCGAGCGACGACGTCTCCCAGCCCTTCATGGCCGAACCGAGTCCGGTCGAGACCTTCGCCACGACCTCGGGGTCTTGGAAATGGGTGGTCGCTTCGACGATCGCGCGCGCCATGCGAGTAGGGTCCTCGCTCTTAAAGATGCCCGATCCGACGAAGACGGCCTCGGCGCCGAGTTGCAAGACGAGTGACGCGTCGGCGGGCGTCGATATGCCCCCAGCGCAAAAGAGCGGGACGGGCAGCTTGCCACTCTGGGCGACCTCTTGGACCAAGGGCAGCGGCGCTTGGAGATCCTTCGCCAAAGCGAACAGCTCGTTCGCATCGGCACTGTGGAGCCGTCGCATCTGGGCGTTAATGGTGCGCAGGTGCCGCACCGCTTCGACGACGTTGCCCGTGCCCGCTTCACCCTTGGAACGAATCAGGCACGCGCCTTCACCGATGCGACGCAGCGCCTCACCGAGGTTGGTCGCGCCACACACGAAGGGGACGGTAAAAGCCCATTTGTCGATGTGGTTCTCCTCGTCGGCCGGCGTCAAGACTTCGGACTCGTCGATGTAGTCGACGTCGAGTGCTTGGAGGATCTGGGCCTCGGCGAAGTGTCCGATGCGGGCCTTGGCCATGACGGGGATCGTCACCGCGGCCTGGATCTCTTGAATCATCAAGGGGTCACTCATCCGTGCCACACCGCCGTCTCGGCGAATGTCGGCCGGCACTCGCTCGAGCGCCATCACCGCTACGGCGCCGGCGTCTTCGGCAATCTTGGCCTGCTCGGGGTTGACGACGTCCATGATCACCCCACCGCGCAACATGTCGGCCAGTCCACGCTTCACGAGCGCGGTCCCCGTGGTCGCGGGGTTTTTTGAAGGACTCATGGTCCCAGCCTAATGGCCGGGCCCTACCACTCTTCGAGGGCGCGCGCTCGTAGTTCGACGTCGTCGAGGTCGCCCAGGTCGACCGCTCGTCGATCACTCCACTGATTGAAAAAGACCCATCGCCACTGGGCGTAGGTCGACGAGCGAAAGAACGAGTCCTCGGTGAGTGTTTGGCCCGCGCACTTGCGAAGCGCGCCCGCGAGACCGAGCGGGTAGCGAATGCTCGCCGCGGCGACTTCGTCGGCCCGGTAGGTCTGGCCCACGCCAGCCAAGGTCTGGCGCTGCTCGTCGCTGAGCGAGATCACAGCGGCCAGACTCTCACGGTCCACAAGACCCAGTCGCTGACGGGCCAGGCAGTGCGCCACCACGCCCTCGAGTTCGATCAGATCAAAGTCCTGCATCAGGGAACTGGTCACCAGGAGCGAGAAACTGCTCCCGCTGGGCACGAGGGCGGCGTTGTAGCCCGGGTCCGTGACGATGAAGGCACTCACGCCGTCGACACCAAAGGTCGCGGCCAGGCGGTCCAATACCGTCACCAGACGGACCCGCTCGGCGGCGTCGCCGCCCGGGGAAAACTGTCCCAGTAGTGATCCGCCGAGGCTCTGACCACGACGTGAGTAACTCGCGATCACCCGGCGCAGGTCCCAGGCGTACACCAGCGCCACCACCACCCCGAGCGCGGGCAGCCACGGCACCACCACCACCCCCGCGATGAGCGCGAGGGCGACGGCGCCCACGACGACGGTCTGGGGCAGACGGCGTTTGAAGGCGAAGCGGCGCACGACGCGCCGGTTGTGATGGCGCTCGCCCGTCGAAGGGGCGTAGGGGTTCTGCCACGTGGGATCGAGTACCGGAGCCACGAAGCGCGGCCCGCGATCGCGCGAAAAATTCGAGCGGCGAGAACGGGAACGTTGCTTGGTGGCCACCTCGTCAGGCTACCTGGTCGCTCGAAATCGCCGAATGGCCACGTCGTAGCGCTCGTCGTAGGCGTCCATCAAATTCGCCATCGACCACCCTTCGGCGTAGCTTCGCGCCGCCGCGACACCGGCGTCGTTGCGCAACGCCAGCGCCGCCGCGATGGCCTCTTCTAACGACGACGCGCTCGCGGGATGAAAGAGTGTCGCGTGCCCACCGGCCGCGTCGCGGTACCCCTCGATATCACTGGCTACGACGAGGGCCTCGCTGGCCATGCCTTCGAGGAGCACGAGGCCGAAGCTCTCGCCGCGCGTCGACGGCGCGATCAGTGCGTCCGCGCGGCGAAGCCACGCGCGCTTGGTCTCGTCGTTGACGGGCCCGACGAACACGATCTGGTCGTCGTGCGCCGCGAGCGCTTCGAGACGGCGCCGTTGCGAGCCCTGGCCCGCGATGACGAGTTGCCATGACGTTTCACCGCGGGCGTTATGCTCGCGCACGGCTTCGATCACGGTCGCGACTCCCTTACGCTCCTCGAGCCGGCCCACGAAAAAGAGCACGGGCTGCCCGGCGCGTTCTCGCGGCGTGGCGACGAATCGATCGGTCTCAAGTCCGTTAAAGAGCACCACACTCTCGAGACCGCAGGCGTGGCGCAACGTGGACGCCGCGCTCTCACTCACCGACACGGCGTCGTCCAGCCCCCGGGCCAACCGGGTCAGCAACGGCGTGGTGAAGCTCAGCGCCGGACCGGCGCCGCCGCGATGGAACGTACCGAGCGCGGGAAAGTGGTGGCTTCGTAACGTTGACCAACCCAGCAGTGGCGCAAAGGGCTCGTGAAAGTGCACGACGTCGGGCCGAAAGGCAGCGACGGCGGACCTGGCTCTCCTGGCCGCCACGGGCGAAAGCGTCAAGGGGGCCCTGGAGCCGTTGGCCGGCATCGACCAGCGCGGGCCGAAACGAAGGACGGTCGCCGGGGTGTCGTAGTTCGTCTCGTCACGTCCGTCGGGCGCGACAATGAGTACGTCGCGACCGCGAGCGCCGAGCACGCGACTCATCGCGAGGACCTGTTCTTGAACCCCGCCAAAGACACTCAGCGCGTAGGGCGACACGAGAGCGACGCGCTGGACGCTCACGATGACGTGAATCGAGGCTGCAGCACGTGCCACTGTTCGGGCGCGCGACGAATGAGACCTTCTAACTCCCTGGCGATCAGTTGCGTCACTCGGGTCACGTCCTCGCGCAGCCTCGCCGTGCGCGCGACCTCCACGGGGGGGGTCACGACGGCGAAGTGATCGCGGCCCGGTCCGGCGTAACAGGCCGCGGCGACCAGCGTCGCGCCGGTTCGAAGGGCCAACGTGGCCGGACCGGCCGGCATGGTCACTCGCTCACCGAAGAACTCGACGTCCACGCCGTTGCCCTGAAGATCGCGATCGCAGAGCAGTCCCACCACACCACCCTGGCGAAGGGTCGTCAAGAGCAGCGAGCTGGCGTGTTCGTTCAGGGGTTCAATGCGAATGCCAATGGACTCTCGCTTCTCCTTGAACCAGTCGAAGAGTTCCGGGGGGTCCAACTCTTCCGCCACGGCCGTCATACCCAGGCCCAGGGAGTTCAAAAATGCGCCGCCCCACTCCCAAGAGCCAACGTGCGGCAAGGCAATGATGACGCCTTGGCCTCGTTCCTTTCCCCGCTGGAGGTGTTCGAGTCCCTCGGCGATCGTGAAGCGCTCATAGACCGTGGGCTTGGCAAGCGCCGGCAGCTTCGCGCCCTCGGCCCAGTACTGTCCGTAGCTTCGAAAACCGCGCGCGACGAAATCGTCGAGCAACGACGAGTCCGGTGGGGAGCCCGGTGGGAAAAGGACGTGGGCGAGGTTACTGGTGAGACCGGCTCTCGCCGCCCGACTTCGCCGCCCCACCAATCCCGCGAGGGCGCTCGCCACGGCGACGTCCATCCACTCTGGCAAAAACTCCATGACGGCGCCCACGGACTTAAAGAGCGCCACGCGCGCCGTGCGGGCCACTAGTGACGCGAAGCGCGACTAAGACCCCGGCGAAGCCGCCGACTGTGCTGGCGAACACGAAGGGTCGACGTCGGCGACGGCACCGGACGCGCGGCCACCTGCCAGACGCGCCAAAACCGTCCTCCCGCGGTCATCGCCGTCAGGGCCAGCATGAGCCAGAGCACGGGGATGAAGATGGGGGTCGCGATGAGTCCAACGCCCAAGAGGATCATCCGCTCGGCGCGCTCCATCAAGCCGCCCTTGGCGTCGAGTCCGAGACTTTCGGCCTTGGAGCGCTGATAGGAGATCATGAATGTCGTGGTCAAAATCGCGAAGGGCAACAAGACGAGCTGGCCGTGATGGCGCGACGTCAGGTAGTACGCAACGCCGCCGAGGATGATGGCGTCAGCGACGCGGTCCGAGACCGAGTCGAAGAAACTGCCGCGCTGGCTCGCTCGATGGGACGCCTTGGCGACCGCCCCGTCGAAGATATCGTGAAAACCCGTCAACGTTAAGAGCACGATCGCCCAAAAGTGCATGCCGACCCCGATGGCCCAAGCCGTCGCGCAGGCGAACACCAATCCCGAGGCCGTGAGCACATCGGCCGAAAAACCTATCCGAACGAGCCCGCGCCCAATCGGCGCGGTCGTCGCGTCTAGCGACTGGCGGAACTTGCCGTCGAACATCGACCCTCTGGACTCATGACGCCGAGTCTACCGGTCGCACCCGCGTCGACGAGGCCGATAGATGGGCGTGCACCTTCTGCCACGTGACGTGAAGTGACTCGGGTAAAACGCGCGTTTCCCCTATCGTCGTCATGAAGTTGGTGTCGCCGTTCCAACGCGGCAGCGCGTGTGCGTGCAGGTGCTTGGGAATGCCCGCGCCCGCAGCGCTACCAAGATTGACCCCAAGATTCATGCCTTCGGGTTCGTAGGCCCTGTTAAGCGCGACGGCCGCCTCGCGCCACGTGAGAGAGAAATCGGCGTACTCCTCGTCCTCGAGCTCTTCGAGCGAGCCCACGTGACGTCGCGGGACAACCAGAAGGTGGCCCGACCCGTAGGGAAAGGCGTTCAAGACCACATAGGAAAATTGACTCTTGCACAGCACGCCCGTCGACTCATCGACCGGCTCGGCGCCCAGGACACAAAAGACGCACGAGGCCCCCTCGCGCGCGTCCTCCCCAGCGCTGACGCTCGTGACGTAGCCCTCACGCCACGCGGCCGAGAAGCGCTCTAGGCCCACGCGGGTGCCTCGGGTGAGGCGTGGGCGCGAATCTCCTCGAGCAGTCGAAGAGAAAACACACTCACGCTCACGCCTCTTTCGGGGTCGTTCGATCCGCGGGCGTTAATTCCCAGCGTCCCGTTTTCGATATCCTCGTCGCCCACGACCACGACGTAGGGGATCTTTTCGAGCTTGGCCTTTCGAATTCGGGCGCCCAGCGGCTCATTCGCCACTTCTACGCCCACGCGAACCCCCTCGAGACGAAGCAGCGCCGCCACCTGGGCGGCGTAGTCGTCGTGATCGTCACGAACGCCTAACACTCGAACCTGTTCGGGACTAAGCCACGTCGGCAGGTTCCCGGCGTAGTGCTCGATGAGAATCGCCATGAACCGTTCCACCGAGCCAAAGAGCGCGCGGTGAATCATGATCGGCAGCTGGCGGGAGTTATCGGGTGCCACGTACGTGGCGTCGAAGTTCTTAGGTTGCTGGAAGTCCAATTGAATGGTGGACATCTGGTGCGTGCGACCGATGGCGTCGCGCGCTTGCACCGAAATCTTGGGTCCGTAGAACGCGCCACCCCCGATGTCGAGCACAAGTTCGAGTCCCGCGGCCTCGGCCACGGAGGCCAGTATGGCTTCAGCTTCGTCCCACTCTTCATCGGTGCCCGACGCCTTCAACGCCGGCCTGGTTGAGAGCTCGAGGTAGAAGTCCGTCAGGCCAAAGTCGCGCAGCAGGTCGAGCACGAACGCGAGGAGACTGGCCAACTCTCCGGTCATCTGCTCGCGGGTGCAAAAGATGTGAGCGTCGTCCATCGTCATGCCCCTCACGCGGGTCAGCCCTTGGATCACGCCCGACTTCTCGTAGCGGTAGACCGAGCCAAACTCGAACATCCGCAAGGGCAGCTCACGGTAACTGCGTTGACGCGCCTTGAAGATCAAGAGATGAAACGGACAGTTCATGGGCTTTAAGTAGTAGTGCTGGCCTTCGTCAAGCACCATCGGAGGGTACATATTTTCGGCGAACCACGCGAGGTGCCCCGAGGTCTCGAAGAGTTCGGCCTTGGAGATGTGCGGGGAGTACACGAACTCATACCCCGACACCTCATGACGTTGACGGGAGTACTCCTCAAGCACCCGTCGAATGATGCCGCCCTTGGGATGAAAGACCGCGAGTCCCGACCCGATCTCGCTCGGGAACGAAAAAAGGTCGAGCTCGTGGCCGAGGCGGCGATGATCGCGCTTCTCCGCCTCCTCTAAGAACAGCAAGTGCGCGGCCAACGCCTCTTTGGACTCCCACGCGGTGCCATAGATCCGTTGGAGCTGCGGCCGAGTCTCGTCACCGCGCCAGTACGCCCCAGCGACCCTCGTCAACCGAAAGTGGCCGAGATGTGACGTACTGGGCACGTGAGGCCCCCGACAGAGATCGACAAATGCGCTGGAGTTCGCGTACGTCGAAATGGTGTCGCCGCCGGGCGTCTCGACGAGGTCTTCCCCGATCGCCCCACGCGCCACCGCCTCGATGATCTCAATCTTGAATGGCTGATCCTTAAAGAGAGCCAAGCCCTCATCGATGGAGCACTCGCTTCGAGTGAAGGGCTGGTCCTCGGCGATGATGGCCCGCATCTCGGCCTCAACGCGAACGAGATCATCGTCGCTGAAGTGCTGAGCGCCCGGTAGCTCGAAGTCGTAGTAGAAACCGTCTCGAATCGCCGGACCAATCGCGTAGTGCGCGCCGGGCCACAGGCGGGTGACCGCTTGAGCTAGGACGTGGGCCGAGGAGTGACGCAACACTTCGCGACCGTCGTCACTCGCCGGTGTCACGATCGCCACGCGGTCACCGCCGCGCAGCGGCGTCGAAAGGTCGTTCAACTGATCGTTCACTCGCGCCGCGAGGGCGTCTTTGGCGAGTCGGGGCCCGATGGCCTTGGCGAGGTCGAGGGCGGAGGAGCCCTCCGGCAGGGTTCGAACGCTTGCGTCGGGTAGCTCAACTTTGAAATCGGACATCGCGGCCTTTCGTCGCCTACAGCGTAATGCCGAGTAACGACGCCGCCGAGGCGACATTCGATCCGGCGTGCGCCGCGGCGTCGATCGCGCGGAGCGCCTCGGGCGTGTTGAGATCATCGTCGAGCGCGTCGCGAACGTCGTCGAGCACCGACGAAACGCGCCCGGTCGTCAACGTCGTGCGCCACGTCGCGAGTCGCGACTGCGCATGCGACAACAACTCGTCACGCCACTCCCAGTCGTCGCGGTAGTACTGATCGAGTAGCGACAGGCGTACCGCCGCCGGCTCCGAACGTTGCACCAGCTCGTGCACAAAAACGAGATTGCCCAGTGACTTGCTCATTTTGACGCCGTTCAGCGCCACCAGACCGGTGTGCATCCAGTGCTTGACGAAGGGCGCGCCGGTCACCGATTCGACCTGGGCCGCTTCGCATTCGTGATGGGGAAACGCGAGGTCCCGTCCGCCGCCGTGCACGTCGATCGTTTCGCCGAGTTCGCGTAGAGCCAACGCGGAGCACTCGATGTGCCAGCCGGGCCGGCCCGCTCCCCAACGAGACTCCCACGCCGGCTCGTCTTCCAGTGAAGGTTGCCAGAGTACGAAATCGAGCGGGTCCCGTTTGTTCGGATCGTCCGGTCGTCCTCCGTTCGCGGCCGCCAATTCCATCATCGCCTCTCGTGGCTGGTGGCTGACCTGGCCAAAGCGGGGGAACTTCGACACTTCAAAGTAGACGCTCCCCTCGACTTCGTACGCGAATCCGAGTTCGAAGGTCTGACCGATCAAGGTGAGTATCTCGGGGATGGCGCTCGTGGCGCGAGGCTCGGAGTAGACCGCCAAAAGATTGATGAGTTTCATGTCGCGCTCGAAGGTGACCATCTCTTGCGCGGCGAGGTCGAGGTAGTTGACCCCGAGCTCGCGGGCCTTGCGCAAGATGTCGTCGTCGACGTCGGTGACGTTGCGCACACAGCGTGGCTCGTGGCCCGCGTCGAGCAGACGGCGCGTCAAGACGTCGAAGGTGAGATAGACAAAGGCGTGGCCGAGGTGCGCCGCCTCGTAGGGCGTGATACCACAGCTGTAGAGCGTTACGACCGGACCAATCTCGAGGGGAAACACGCCCCGGCGCGCACTGTCGTAGAGCTGCATCAGTGCTTGAGTCCGGCGAGCTTTACGTAGCTGTACGACTTTTGGCGGATGTTGATGGAAATGCACACCGCCGTGAACGCCTCCACAGCGCTGGCGAGTGACATCGATCCCGCCATCACCGCGTGCAGGCCCGGCATCGAGTCCACCATCGCCGCGACCTCTTCGCACGCTTGGTCATTGTCGGAACAGAGGATCACGTCGGCGTCGAGTTGGCTGTCGAGGTCTTGCATCTGTTTCGCCGGTAGATGGTGAAAGGCCGCCACGATTGTGCTCTCGGGCAAGGCGAACGCCAACTGAGCGGCCATCGAACCACGTGAGGGATAGAGCGGAAGCACCTCTGTACCTTCTCGAACGAGCGCGTTGACCATCGAAATCACGATCTTGTTGGCGAGCGAGCTTCGGTGCGCGCTCACCGTGGCGACGGCGGCGTCCCAGGGCGTCGAGACGATGACCAGTTCACAGTCCGCGGCGACCTCGTTGGAAGCGCCACGCACCACGCCGGTCCCCCGTGGCAAGAGTGTGGTCGCCGTCACCTCGGCACGCGCCGCGTCGCGAGAGCCGAGCATTACGTCAAAGCCCGCGCTCGCGAGCCGAATCGCCACACCGCGACCGGCTGGACCGGTGCCACCCAATATGCCCACTGTCGTCATCGTCGTCCTCATTGCTTAGAAAGCCTAGAAGTACGCTAACAACATGGCACTCCTGAGCGATCACCGCATCCTGGTCACCGGCGTTTTGACCGACGACTCCCTCGCTTTTGGCATCGCCCGACGAGCGCTGGAAGAGGGGGCCACGATCGCACTCTCGGGCGCCGGGCGCGGCACCTCCATTACCCGGCGCACCGCGAAAAAGTTAGGCGACGTCGGCGACGTCATCGAACTCGACGTCACCAGTCCCGAGCAGATCGCCGCGGCCGTTAAGGAGATCGGGTCCCGATTCGGTCGCCTCGACGGACTCGTGCACGCCATTGGCTACGCGCCGCCGAGCTGTCTCGGCAGCGGGATGTTCGTCGCACCCTACGAGGACGTGGCCACCGCGATGCACGTGTCGACCTACTCTCTGGCGGCCCTCGTGGGCGCGTTCCGTCCGCTCCTGCAAAAGAGCGAGGCCCTGGGCGGGGCGTCGGTCGTTGCGTTGGACTTTGACGGGTCCCGGGCCTATCCGATGTACGACTGGATGGGCGTGATGAAGGCGGCGCTCGAATCGCTGGGGCGATACCTGGCGCGCGAAGTGGGTAAGGACAAGATACGCGTCAACATGCTCGCGGCGGGACCCATCCGCACCACCGCCGCCAAATCGATCCCGGGCTTTTCGCTCTTCGAGGACACGTGGGGCGAGCGAGCACCCTTGGGCTGGGACGTGCACGACGCCAGCGCCGTCGCCGACACCGCCATCGCGCTGCTCTCTCCCTTACTGCGCGCCACAACCGCCTCGGTGATTCACGTCGACGGCGGCGCCTACGCGATGGGCTAGTCCTCTTGGCCGGCGAACTGCGTCTCGTAGAGGTCGCGATAGAGCCCTTGGCGAGCGTGTAACTGCGCGTGCGTGCCACTCGCCACAACGCGCCCTTCGTCGATCACGAGGATCTGATCGGCGTTGCGAATCGTCGAGAGTCGGTGCGCGATGACCAGCGACGTGCGTTGGCTCATGGTCTCATCGAGCGCTCGTTGCACCGCGGCCTCGCTCTCGGCATCGAGGTGCGCCGTGGCTTCGTCCAGCACCACGAGGTGGGGCGACTTCAGCAGTAATCGCGCCAACGCGACGCGTTGCTTCTCGCCACCCGAGAGTCGATAGCCCCGCTCACCCACCACAGTGCTAAGGCCCATGGGCAGCGTCGCCACGAGGTCGGCTATCTGTGCCGCGGCCAGCGCCCGCGCTATCTCTTCGTCGGTGGCGTCCGGCTTGGCAAAGAGCAGGTTGGCGCGAAGCGAGTCGTGAAAGAGATGGGCGTCCTGGGTGACCACGCCCACGGTCGCGTTGAGCGACGCCGTGGTCGCCTCGCGCACGTCCACGCCATTAATCGACACCGATCCGCCGTTTACGTCATAGAGCCGTGAGACCAGCATGGAAATTGTCGTCTTGCCGGCGCCACTCGGGCCGACCAGGGCCGTCATCGTGCCCGGCTCGACCACGAAGCTCACGTCGTAGAGCACCGAGGTGCGCGGAGTGTCCTCGAGGCGCGCTACGGCCTCGAGCGAGGCCAGCGAGACCTCTTCCGCACCCGGGTAGGAAAAATCAACGTGAGAGAACGTCAGCTTCGCCGGGCCCGGCGGAATTGGACGAGCGTTCGGGCTTTCCTTGATCATCGGTTCGAGGTCGAGAACCTCAAAGAGCCGCTCGAAGCTCACCATGGCCGACATGTAGTCGATATTTAAATTGGAGAGCTGCGTAAGGGGTCCGTACAGTCGCCCGAGGTACGCGGTGAGCGCGACGACCGTACCAACGAGCAACACGCCGTGCACGGCCTCTACTCCACCAAAACCGTAGGCGAAGGCCGTGGCCAACGACGCGGTCAGCGACAGCGAGATGAAAAAATAGCGCTGGTACATGGCCTGATGAATGCCAATGTCACGCACCTGCGCGGCTCGGTGCTCAAACCCCTCGCGCTCTTCCTGGGGACGACCAAAGAGCTTGACTAGCATCGCGCCGGCCACGTTGAAACGCTCCGACATGACCATATTCATCTCCGCGTTCAACTCCATGCCGCGCTGAAAGAGCGTGCCCAAGCGCCGTCCGACCCGGCGAGCCGGTAGGAGGAAGACCGGGACGAGGATCAGCGCCACGAGGGTGATCGGCCAGCTCAGGAGAAACATGACCACGAGAATGATGACCACGAGAATCACGTTGCCCACGACGTTGGAAAAGAGGTCAGTGAAGGCCTGTTGCGCGCCGATGACGTCATTATTGAGACGACTGATCAACGCGCCGGTTTGCGTTCTCGAGAAGAACGCAATGGGCATCTCTTGAATGTGACGAAAGACTTCAGCACGCAGATCGTAAATCAGACCTTCGCCAATGATCGCCGAGATCCGTCGCTCAATCAACTGGAGCCCCGCATCAAAAATGGCGAGAATCGCCGTGAGTACCGCGAGCCCGACGACCAGGTCAGCACGATGGTTTTTTATCCCCACGTCGATGATCTCGCGCAACAAGAGCGGCGAAACGGAAGAGATGATGGCATCGACGATGACGACGGTCAAGAAAAATATCAACGCAGGGCGATAGTGTGCCGCGAACTTCAAGATTCGAGGCAGCGTGCCCTTTTTGAGCCGGTGCTCAAGAATCTTGCGGTCGCGCTGCATCGAACGCATTCCCATTCGCCCGCTGGCGCCGTGCATACTCATGTCAACTCTCCCGTCTAGGCAGTGTAGGAAGGCCCACGCCCACGGCGCGCGGAACGATGATGAGATCGCGAGTGCGGCTCCGGCGTCGTCTCACCGAAAACGTGGCCGTGATTCGACGTTACGAGGTGGCGGCACCAATCAGAATGATGACACCCAGGGTCATCATCACGCACCCACCAATGGTTCGCAACACCACCAGGCGCGCCGGAGATCCCGAGAGCCACTCCCTCGCGGTGCCGGCGATGACTCCCCAGGTCGCGTCGCTACAAAAGGCCATGACGCTAAAGAGCGCACCGAAGAGCAGCAGCTGCAACGTGACGTTCCCCTTCGAGCGATTGACAAAGTGAGGAAAGACCGCCGCGAAAAAGACCAGCGACTTGGGATTCAGTATTCCGACGGTGAATCCTTGGCGAATTACGTGGGCGTTCTTCGGTCGCTGATTCTCACGCTGGACCATGGCTCGAGCGTGCTCGTGACGATGGCGCAGCGCGTCGTATCCGAGCCACAACAGATACGAGCCACCGATGAGTTGCAAAACCACGGCAAAGGTCTTGGAATGCGCCAGCAGAGGACCCAAGCCCACGGCCACAATCACCGAAAGGACCAAGGTGCCAATACTGTTGCCGAGCACAGTCAGAACCGCGACGTTTCGGCCCCACGCGACGCCGCGCGCCAGGGTGAAAAGCACGCTCGGCCCGGGCACGATAATGATCGCCATCGACGCCACCACGAACGTCGCGAACTGCCCGCCGCTGATCACGACGAAAACCACGAGACGAGCGAATCGGTCACTCGTAAACTTGCGCCGATACTAAAACCGATGGTCGCGGCGAAAAAGGCCGTTCCCACGCCGACGGTACCCCCCATCAACCACCCAACGAGCAGGACCAAGACCTCCAAGGTGAGACGGACGTAGACCACACTGACGCCCAAGCGCCGGTGCAAACTCGTCATGAGTCCGTCGCGCGGACCAGGTCCAAGTCCGGTCGTGAGATAGAGCGCGCTACCAACCCCAATGACGAGGACCGCGCCGACCACGTAGAGGGACTTGAGCCAGTAGGCGTGGGGTACGGCGAGATTCGTAGAGACCAAGTCCAACACGTAGGCGATGACGATCAAGTTCGCGATGGTGCCAAAGCCCGGTCGCTCTCGAAGAGGAAACCATGCGACCAACACGACGAGACTTATGACGGCCGTCGACCAGCCGAGCGACCAGTTGGCGTGCTTGGAAACGCCCTGGGCGAAGACCGTCCACGGGGTGGCCCCCCACTGGGATTGGACCAGCAGTCCTTCGCCGAGTCCAAAGAGGGAGAGTCCGAGCAGTAGCGGTAGGGCCATGCGAGGACGAAAGGCCCAGGGACTGGCCGCTCGCCACGGCGTCACGGGAATCTTGTGGCTGAGTCTCATCGTCGAAGCAACGCTAGTGGGCCAACTTTTAGGAGCTCCACGTGCTCAAGGGCTTATGGAACGTTGCGGCGATCTATTTGGCGACTTAGACCAGGTCCCAACGGTGTCGCGACTCAATCAACTGGTTGATGGCCGCGGCCGGCATCGGCCGGGCCAGGAAATAGCCCTGACCTCGTTGACAGCCCATGGCGCGAAGTTGAGCGAGTTGACTCTCGTTCTCGATTCCCTCGGCGGTCACCGACAGTTTGAGCGCGTGGGCCATGGCCACAATGGCCTCTACGAGCGCCGTGTCCGAAGAGTCGATGCCGAGTCCCTTCACAAAGCCCTGGTCAACTTTCAGCTCATCGATGGGGTATCTCTTCAAACGCCCTAGCGACGAGAAGCCGGTACCAAAGTCGTCGATCGAGAGTCGTACACCGAGTTCCTTGAGTTCGGCGAGGGTTTTACCGAAGTAGTTGACGTCGTCCATCAACACACTCTCGGTCAACTCAAAGCAGAGTCCCTCGCCCGAGAATTTCGTGCGTTCTAACGTCCTTTGGGTCACTTCCACGATGTCCGCCGCCATCATCTGAAGTACCGAAACGTTGACCGCCACGGTCACGTCGTGACCGCCGGCGTGCCAAAGCGCCAATTGCGCGCACGCCTGCTCGACGACCCAGGCCCCGATTTCGTCGATGAGGCCCATCTCTTCTGCGCAAGGGATGAACTCCACCGGATTCACGGGTCCCAGTTCGGGATGATTCCAGCGAAGTAGAGCCTCGGCCGACGCCATGAGGCCCGTCGTCAGATCAACGATTGGTTGATAGTAGACGGACAGCTCGTCTCGCTCCAACGCCCTACGCAATCCGACCATCAAGATGGCTCGCCGCTCGGACTTCCAGCGAAGCGATTCATCAAAGTACTCAATTCGGTTGCCCTCCTGCTCTTTGGCGCGAGAGACGGCGATCTCGGCGTCGCGCAACATGCCCGCGGCCATAGATTCCTCGGTGGCCATAATGACGCCGAGGCTGGCCGTGACGAGTAGTTGGTGACCCATGTGTTGGAACGGCTCTCGAATCGCATCTAGGACCAGACGCGCGAGCGTCCCGGTCTCTAATGCCGTGTTGTCATCACAGACGATGATGAACTCGTCCGCGCCGACGCGGGCGACCGAGTCAGCCGGACGAATCACGGCGATCAAACGTTGCGCGACTTGCCGGAGGAGTTCATCGCCAAAATCGTGTCCCAGCGAGGAGTTGATCAGTTTGAAGTGGTCGAGATTTAGGGCAATCACGCCCAGGCCAATCCCCAAGCGCCGCGTGCGGCTTAATCCCTTTTCCAATCGACTGATCAACAGCGCTCGATTGGCGACACCGGTGAGCGGGTCGTGCAGACTCGCAAAGTCACGCTGGTCGTCAATCTTTTTCTGGTCGGTGAGATCGGGCATCTGGGCGACGTAGTGCACCGGCTGACCATCCTCGCCCCGAACGATCGAGACGTACGCCGACGTCCACACGAAGGTGCCGTCGAATCGAACGAAGCGCTGCTGGTCAACGTAACCATCTTCACCCGCGAGAATCTGGCCAATCACCACTTGCCATTTCTCTACGTCGTCGGGATGGGTGTAGTCGGTCCATTGGTGCCCAAGAATGGCGCTGAGGGGCTGACCGAAGAGTTGACAGGCGGCCCGATTAACGTGCCGCAAGGTTCCATCCAGGCCGATGATGATGGTGGCGATTCCCGACTGGTCGAATGTCAGGTCACTGTAAGTATCTGGCGCCTTGCCGTCAGCCGTCGAAAGCGAATCAAAGAACGATTGCACTTTGACTTCGTGCGCACTGGGCAAACCCAAAAGACGGTTGGCTTTCAACTCATAGACGTTTCGGCGGCCTTCGTGCCGGCGAACGAGATAGTCGTTCTCGACGAGGTCGGCGACGATGCCCTGGGCCGTTCGTTCGCTGATCTCCAAGGACGCCGCGATCTCGCGAATTCGAATTCGTTGGTTTTTCTCGATGAGCAAGAGAGCGTTCCCGTGATTCGTTAGGAGTGAGTAGTCAAGAACTTTGCTCATTGGAAATCAGTTCTTTGGCGCACTTAGACGATATTAACGCAAATATTTGCATTTATCACAAAAGCAGTAAGTTAATACCTGATACGTATTGCCTATTTTGACCGGTCTTTCCTGACCATACGCACACCAGAGAATTTATTCGGCTTTAACGACCTCTGGCGATTCCAAGGATGGCAGCGACCAACGAATACTTCACTTAATCAGGAACTCCGCAATGACGAGTTCTACCGCGCGTGGGAACTGGTCAACCGTTGCCACGCCTGCAGGAGACGGAACGTCTCGACACTCACCCTGGCGCACCCGTACCACGGGCACCACGTGCGCGCTGGCGGCGGCGGCTGGCGTTGATGCCCCGATGAGCGTCGTACCCCACAGCAACGCCCAAGAGAGCGAAAACGTGCTTCGTGTGCGACCACCAGACCATGCTCATGCGTCTTCTCTCTGAAGACCCGGCCCAGATGCCTAGAGGTTCGCGATCTAACAGTTACTTAATCTCCCCTTCATCCTAAGTCCAGCGCGTTGCTTTTCCCTCTAGAAGAGCCGTTTCAATGCCGAAATGAATAATTGGAACTAAGGGGAGCACTAATAGACACGCCGTAACCTCCGCCACCATTTCAATACTCAGGCTTTACGCAGGAAGCAGCCGGGTCACTTAAGAACTCCGAGGTAGTTTCGACGGTGAAGTATCCCCACGAGATCCCCCGGAGGTGTGTCTTGCGTGCACGAATTCATCCTGTAAAGGAGACGTGTTGGAGCAAGTTAGTGAGTTGCTCTGCGGCGTTCACCATCATCGCGACTCTCGGTGTCTGGGGCCTCTCGAGTCCGACGATCTCGTCCGCTTCAACGACACCCACGTGCGCGACGTCAGACCTCGTGGTGTGGCTCAACACCACCGCAAACGGCACGGCGGGTAGTGACTACTACAACGTCAACTTCACCAATCTCTCGTCACACTCATGCACCCTCGAGGGCTATCCCGGCGTGTCGGGCCTTTCGCTCGGGAGTACCCAACTCGGCAGCGCCGCCGCACGCGACGCGGCCCATCCCGCCAAATTGCTCACTCTCGCCAGCGCTCGCACCGCGACGGGGCTGGCGGCCGCGAACGCCCACAATTCGGCCACGGCCATTCTTCAGATAACGGACGTGGGGAACTTTTCCTCTGGGACGTGCGCACAAGTAACAGCGGCCGGACTACGCGTCTATCCCCCGGCCCAGACCACGGCGAAGGAGATTCCCTTTCCCTTCGTGGCGTGCTCGAAGACTGGTCCGCGTTATCTGCACGTCGAGGCAGTTCAAAAGTACGTCGCGACACAGTAGTCATCGCCGAGTCCTCTTCCGCGACGAAGTACCGAGAGATTAAAAGACGGCTTGGTGCTCGGTGGGCGCTGCAGGACTCGAACCTGCGACCTCAGCCGTGTGAAGGCTGCGCTCTAACCAGCTGAGCTAAGCGCCCGGGAGCCTCATGCTACCGGCTTGGAATGATGAATTCATTTGCATTGCGCTGTAGCCTTCAGCCGTGCCAGAAAACACCGACTCGCCGGCGCCGCTGACGTCGCGACTGCGCCGGGCCCGACGACCTTCGCTGGCCCCTCGAGAAGTGGTCCTCGGCCTCGATAACTTCGAGCGAACGATCAGTCTTGTGGGCGCAGGCACCGCCCTCATCTTCGCCCTCGCGACCATCGTCGAATGGGCCCGCAACGCAGCCACCATCATCACGCAGGCTCCCTCGAAGACCAACACTTGTGCCAAGGGTTTTCACCTCGTGAAGACGCTCTGCCAAGAGGTAACTCATACCTCGCGCAGCGAGTGGGAGGTGCGAGTCCTCTTCATCGCGGTCGTGGCCCTGTGCATTTTGTTCTTCGCCCTTCGCCGCAAGCGCGCGGGCGTTGCCTGTTTCGCAATCTTCTTGGGCCTGGGCCTCGGCATCAGCACGGGGCTCGTCTTCTTCTTGTTGGGCGCCTGGCTGATCGTACGGGCGTACCGACTGCAGAAGTACGGTGACGCCAGTTTCTTTGGCTCGAACCGGGTAGCCAAGGAGACCGGCCAAGCCAAACGCGCGGATCGCGCGACGAGGGCGAGCGCCAAGAACGAGACCGCACCGGCCCCGTCAAAGTCCACCGCGCCGCCTTCGGCGTCCAAGCGCTACACCCCCAAAAAGCCTCCCCGCCGTCGCTGAATCATGACCAGATTAGGCATGGACTATCCAACAAAGTGGGGCCGAGGATACAGCGCGCGCTTCGCTCGACACATCATCCACAGCTACCTCATGGGACCGTACGTCCGTTACCTCACCACGCTCGAGGTTCGCGGCGTCGAGAACATTGTGGGCAGCGGGCCCTTTATATTCGTCGCCAATCACTCGAGCAACGCCGACACCATCATCCTGCTGTCGGCGCTTCCGGCCAAGGTTCGCCAACGCACCGTGGTCGCCGCGGCCATGGACAGCTTTTTCATGAACGCCCGCGACGCCTTCAAGACCGTGCTGGTCTACAACGCGATTCCCGTTGACCGGTTGAAGGTCAATCGGCGTAGCGCCCAAGTGGCCCTCGAACTCGTCGAAGACCATTGGAATCTCGTCATCTACCCCGAGGGCGGTCGCACCCCTGACGGCAACCTTCACGAGTTCAAGGGCGGCGCGGCGTATCTGGCGGAGCGCTCGAAGGCGACGGTCATCCCGACGTATCTTCACGAAGCCGGGATGCTCAAGGGACCCAAGTACGCCAAGGCCCCCCGGTACGTCGACGCACCCAATCAGCGGCGCCATCACGTCATCGTGGCTTTCGGTGCGCCGATGGGATGCGAAGTGGGCGAGAACATGCGCCGCTTCAACGTTCGAATTGAACGCGCGGTGGCCGCGCTCGGCCGTGAGGTGAGCGGTGATCCGACCTACGGGGAAATCGTCGGCGGGGACTAACGCGCGAGGAGCGCTCGACGCTCTTCGTAGAGTTGATCGGCCACCGTGGGCAGCGGAGCGAGTTCACGACCGAGGACCCGTTCGAGCACCTCGTCGGCGAACCAGGGATTCATCGCCAACACCGGGCCGTGCGCGTAGCTCGCCCAGACGGTGGAGGTTGTATAGCCGTCGACCGTGCCGTCGTTGCCGCGGCCTCGCTCGACGACGCCGAATGGTTCGACCCCTGGACCCAATGTGGTGCGTCCCCCGTGATTCTCAAAGCCGACGAGGAGTCTCTCGTTCACCCGAACGACGAGATCACCAACCGAGCGACGCTCCCCGCGGTGCGTCACCACATCAACGAGGCCCAGTCCTTCGTATTCGTCGTCGCCCTCGACGGCAAAGCTCGTGCCGAGAATCTGAAGTCCCGCGCAGACCGCGAGGACGTAACGTCCGTCGCGGACCCTTAATGGAAACGTGGATCGGCGCAGTAAGTCTGCCCCCAGGCGTTGTGGTCCGTCCTCTCCCCCACCCAGGAGATAGATCGAGGCGTCCGGCACGTCATCGTCGATGCCCACGCTGATGACCTCAACGTCGAGCCGGCGGCGGCGTGCGCGCTCGGCCAACACCAGGGCGTTGCCCCCGTCCCCATAGGTGCCCAGCAACTCGGGGTAAAGAAGGCCAATGGTCAGCACGCGCTCGACCTCGCGCGCCACTCTTGAAAGGCGGTGTAGTTGGCCAGTAGCGCAACCGGACCTGGCGAAACTGGGATTGACGTGTCGTCACTGACCACGACGTAGTCGACGTTCGCGTAATCGAGCCGCGTCGCCAGGTCCAGTCGGCGATCTCCGAAACAGAAGACGCGGTGACCCCGCAACATTTCAAAGGGCACGTCGTAGAGCCACGACGGATCATGTCCGTCGGCGACGCGCGCGTTGATCGCCACCCACACGTTCGAGTCATCGCGCTCGAGTGTCACCAGCATGGCCGCAAAGCCGGCCGGATTCTTGGCCAACAAGAGGCGAAGCAGGTGACCGCGCCAGCGACGAAGACTAAATCGTCCCGCCACGTTGGTCAGGGCGTTCACTCTGGCCAAGGCCGCCGTCATATCGGCGCCCACGAGCGAGAGCGCAGTCAGCGCCATGGCGGCGTTGGCTTCGTTGAACGCACCGGGCAGCTTCAATGCGAGGACCAGCGGCGTACCTCGCACAACGAGGCCTTCGCGAAGCGTCGTGACCACGTCCGATGGCTTGGCGAAACCACAGTCGCACCACCACGACGCCTCGGTGAAGTGGAGGGGCTGGGTACAGTGCGGGCACGAAACGGCGTCGGTCGTCCACGGTGTTGGTACGTCGCACCAGGCCACGCTGGCCGCGAGCTCAGCGGCGTACACGACCAGCGGGTCGTTCGCGTTGGCGATGACGTCGGTCTCTTTCGCGTCCGCTAGCAGCACTCGCCACCGTTCAGCGATCTGGCGCACTTCGTTCGCGCGATCGAGCTGGTCCCGGGAAAGATTTAACAGAGTGATCGTGCGCGCGCTGGTCGCCTGGGCCACGTGCGCCAACCACGATTCGTCGACTTCCAGGACCGCCGAACGACTTTTCGACGCCGCGAGCGCGGCGACGAGCCCGGCGGCCATGTTCGAGCCAGTGTCATTCGTCGCGACGTCGCCGCCCCATCCCGCGGCGATCATGGCCGACGTGGTCGTCTTACCGTTGGTTCCACTCACCAGAATCACTTGTCGGCGCTGGGCGAGATTGGCCAAGAGCTGGGGCGCGAGAGCCAGCCCCACTCGGCCGCCAATGACGGTTCCCGAACCCCGAGAAGTGAGGCGAGAGAGGGAGTTGATCGCAACGACGGCCCACTTGGCGACGTCGTCACGCAGAGAGGACCCACGTGGCATCAAGGCAACGCTAACAACCCCCTAACGGCAAAAGGACCAACCGGGGGGCGGTTGGTCCTTTTACAAAACCTTGGGATTACTCAAGGGGGGGTTTGAGTAAAGCAGGCTGTCATCAGTATGGCGGTCCTCGGTGTATCTAGCAAGCGAATAGTAGAGATACTTCGCATCTATATAGTAGATACATGGAGATTCGCCAGTTAGAGGCCCTGATCAGTATTAGTGAACACGGCACCTTCTCTCGCGCCGCCGAGGCGCTCGGCACAGTTCAGTCCAATATCTCGAATCGGGTGGCTCGCTTAGAACGCGAACTCGGCACCGAGTTGGTCGATCGGGCCACGGGAAACTTGACCGAGTCCGGCACCATTGTCGTGGGGCGCGCACGGCGAATACTCGTCGAACTACGAGCAATTGCGTCGGACGTCTCAGAACTCAACGCGGACATCTACGGTCAGGTGACCCTCGGGATGATCGGCACGGCCGGTCGCTGGATTGTGCCCCTGCTACTGGAGAACCTGCGAAAGCGCTACCCGCATATCAACCTCCAAATCAGCGAGGGGACCAATTCGGCGATCGAACCTCGCCTCGTCAACGGCCATCTTGACCTCGCAGTCCTCGCGTGGCCCGTTCGGGCCGAAGAACTCACCGAGATCGATCTCTTTACGGAAGATCTGGTGGTCATCGCGGCGCGCAATCATCCACTCGCCCAACTCAAAGGTCCTCTTTCTTTTTCCACTCTCGCTCAGTACGAGATCCTTCTACCAATGCGCGGCACGCCAATTCGTCGAGAGATTGACGAGGCGGCTCAACAAGTGGGCATTGAGTTACATCCCTTGATCGAGCTCGACGGTCTGCGAACGATTGCCTCAATGACCTTCGACGGACACGGCCCGTCGATCTTGCCGGCCACCATGTTGTCCCCTCACCTTCGGGCCAACTTCGTCGCTCTGCCAATTGAGAACATAGCGAAGCGCCGCGTCGTGCTGGCGACTCGACAGTTCGGCTTTCCGGCGGCACCGGTTCGGGCCATTCACGCCCTCTTGCTTGACGTCGTCGCGCACGCCACCAACGTTCCCGACGGCGTCTATCTGCCCTCCGCGACTTCTCTGCAATAGTCATTAGGTGCCCGCGCCCCTATCACCCAAGGAGATCGCCGCCACGATCGTAAAGCGAGATCGAGCCTTCAGAAAACTCATCCAGAAGGTGGGACCGCCGCCGCCACGGCGAAGCGCCCCGGTTACACAACGGTTCCCGACCCTGGCCCGTTCGATCACCTATCAACTCTTGGCGGGAAAGGCGGCCAACACCATTCATCAACGCGTGATCGATCTCTGCGATGGCAGCGTCAGCGCCGAGTCCATCACCAACGCCGGTCATGAACGACTGCGCGCCGTCGGTCTGTCGAACGCGAAAGCTGCCGCCATGCTCGATCTGGCCGAGCGAACCCTCGATGGACGTATCCAGTTGGCTCGGCACGGAAGGATGAGTGATCAGGACGTCCTCGTCGACGTGGTGGCCGTACGCGGCGTCGGGCCGTGGACCGCGCAGATGTACTTGATGCACACCCTCGCGCGCCACGACGTATGGCCGGCGGGCGACTTTGGCGTGCGCAACGGCTGGTCGATCGTGCACGATCTCGACGAACTGATTAGCGAGGGCGATCTGCGAAGAGAAGGCGACGTTCTCACCGGGGTGCGTTCTGACGTGGCGTGGTACTGCTGGGAGGCCGTTGGCCTGTCGCGCGCAAAGTAACCTCGCAACCGTGGCCCTACTTTCACTACGCGACTTCGAACGCGACGCCCTCGAGACCTTGAGCGAGTTCGGTGCAATTCCTGCCCTTTCTCCAATGTTCGACACCGAATGGGTACGTCACGGGTACCTAGAAGCAGCCGCCCAACTTCTCGCGGGGTGGGCCAAAAAGCGTCAACTGGCTAACTTCGAAGTCGAGATTCACCGGCTCGACGGACGGACTCCGACGCTTCTCGTGACGGTCGAATCTACTGCTGGCGAGAGCGGCACGGTCGTGCTCTACGGGCATCTCGATAAGCAACCGCCCCTCGGTGATTGGTCCGAAGGACTCAATCCATTCATTCCGGTTCGCCGCGGAGATCGTCTCTACGCGAGGGGGGTCTCGGACGACGGCTACGCCCTCTTCTCCGCGCTGAGCGCGATCGAAGCAATGGAAGCCAATGGCCTAGCGCACGCTCGTTGCGTCGTGTTGATCGAGGCGAGCGAAGAGAGCGGCAGCCCCGACCTCGAGGCCTACCTGGACGCGTTGGCCGAACAACTCGGCGCGGTCGAGCTACTCATCTGCCTCGACTCGGGCGCGCTCACCTACGACCGACTCTGGGTGACCAACTCACTGCGAGGTGTCCTCAACGTCGAAGTAACGGTCGAAGTGCTGGCCCAAGGGCAGCACAGCGGTTCGGTGAGCGGCATCGTGCCCTCGTCGTTTCGCGTACTCCGGCAATTGCTCGATCGCCTCGAAGACGCCGACAGTGGGGACATTCTCGTCGACGAGATGCACGTGGAGATTCCCACGGCGCATATCAAGTCAGCGCACGATATCGCCGAAGAGTTCGGCGACGTCATCGCCCGCGAGCTACCGACGTTGCCCGGTGTGACGCTGATGGGGGCCAGCGCCGAGGAGCGGCTCTTGCGTCGCACGTGGTATCCGACGCTGTCGGTGATTGGCATGGGCGGCGTACCGACCCCCGACATCGCGGGCAACGTGCTGCGCCCCTTCACAACGGCGGTGCTCTCATTTCGACTCCCGCCGAGCGCCGACGCCCGGGCGGCCGGCGCGGCCGTGGAGCGACTTCTCACCTCCGACGTGCCGTCGAACGCCAAAATAAGTGTGACGCTGCACCCCGCGGACGGATGGGTCGCGCCGGAACTCGCCCCCTGGCTGGCGTCGGCCCTTGAGCAAGCGTCGCTCGACGCCTTTGGGCGTTCGGTGGGATTTACCGGTGAAGGCGGTTCAATCCCCTTTCTCGGCTCGCTCGCCAAGCGCTATCCCGGGGTGCAGTTCGTGGCGACCGGTGTCGGCGGCCCGCAGTCCAACGCGCACGCAATTGACGAGATGCTCGATCTGCCGACGGCGGTCGGGGTCACCAACGCCGTCATTACTGTGTTGAAGGCACACGCCACTAAGTAAGGAACATCGATGAGCGAACCGGTAGATCTCTGGGTGGACCCCGTCTGCCCCTGGGCGTGGGTGACCTCGCGCTGGCTCTTAGAAGCGGCCCAGGTCCGGAGCTTTGAGGTCAACTTTCACGTCATGAGCCTGGCCGTGCTCAACGAAGGTCGTGACCTGTCTGAGACGTACGTCGAGTTACTGGATAAGGCGTGGGGACCGGTCCGCGTGCTCATCGCCGCCGAGTCGCGCCACGGTCACGGGGTCGTCGAACCGCTCTACAGCGCGATGGGTACCCGCTATCACGTAAAGGGTGAGAAGGACTTCGACCAGTTGATTGCGAACGCGCTCGAGGACGTTGGACTCGAGGCCGAACTCGCCGAGGCCGCATCCAGCACCGAGTTTGATGAGGCATTGCGCGCGAGCCACCACGAAGGCATGGACCCCGTTGGTTACGAAGTGGGTACGCCCGTCATTCACGTGGGCCAAGTCGCCTTCTTCGGTCCCGTCGTGACGCCCGCTCCGAAAGGTGAAGCCGCGGGCAAACTCTTTGACGGCGTGATTCTGGTGGCGAGCACCCCGGGGTTTTACGAGCTCAAACGAACACGAACTGACGGACCAAGTTTCGACTGAGCGACCCACGAACCGCTAGCTGCGTGGAACGTCCTTCCACGCGACGGTCTTATCGTTGCGCGGTTCACCCGGCAGGCCGAGTACCCGCTCACCAATGATGTTGCGCATGACTTCGCTGGTGCCGCCCTCAATGGAGTTCGCGCGCATGCGAATGAAGGCCTTGCGCATGTCGCCGCCGGTCATGGCCGACTCCGTGGGACGAATCTGCGGGTAGTTCGAGCCATAGAGCATGCCCTCGGCGCCCAAAAGGTTCACGCAGAGTTCGCTGGTGCGCTGATTCTCCTCGGCGAAAGCCAGTTTGGCCACCGAACCTTCGGGTCCGGGCGTACCGGCACGGCGCAGATCGTTGGCCCGCCAGTTAGTGAGACGCCCCACCTCGTTACGCACCCAGGCGCGCATCAGGTCGCTGCGTACGGCAATCGCGTGCGCGTCGCGCCGAGTGGCCCAATGTTGCCGCCAGATCTTCAGGGCTTCACCAATGAGGCCCGAACTGCGCGGCGGCACCGTGCCGCCAATCGACACCCGTTCGTTCATCAGCGTCGTGATGGAGACGCCCCAGCCCTCCCCGACACCACCCAGGCGCCGGGAGTCGGGAATCCGCGTTTCGTTGAAGTAACACTCGTTGAACTCCGCCTCGCCGGTCGCCTGATAGAGCGGCAACACCTCCACGCCCGGCGCGTGCATGTCCACCAAGAACGCCGTGATGCCCTTGTGCTTGGGGACGTCGGGATTCGTCCGCGCGATAAGCAGTCCATAGGCCGACAGGTGCGCGAGCGTGGTCCAGACCTTTTGGCCGGTCACGATCCACTCGTCACCGTCGCGCTCCGCCCGGGTGGCGAGCGTCGCGACGTCGGATCCCGCGCCCGGCTCGGAGAAGAGTTGACACCAGATCTCCTCACCAGTGAAGAGTGGTCGCAAGAAGCGCTGTTTTTGCTCCTCGGTCCCGTGCGTGACGAGGGTGGGCGCCACCATGCCGTAGCCAATGATGTTGCGACCAATGGCGCTCGGCGCACCGAGTCCAGACAAGCGGCGCAGGGCCTGCAACTGGTCGCTCGGCGTGAGTCCCAGTCCTCCGTTACCTCGAGGGAAATGCGCCCAAGCCAGTCCCCGATCGAACTGCTCACCCAAGAAGATGACGGGATCGGTCGTCGCGGGGGGAAATGCCGACACAAACTCATCGATTAAGGCGTCGAGGTCCACTTCAACGTTTGGCATAGATCTCCTTTAAAGATGTGCGCGTGCATCGAATACTAGGCAGCCCGTCGCGACGCCGCGAACACGTAAGCGAGGTCGAGTAAAACTGAGTGATGGCCACACCTCGAATACTCGCCACGTCAGGTGGCTGGGTCGCCGGCCCGGTACAGATGTCGGTGCGACTCGGCATGATGGTGCTCGACGCCTTGGCCAAAACGAATAGAGATCGTCCGCGGGTCTGTCTCGTGGAAACCGCCAGTGGCGATCCCAGCCTCTACTACGCAATGTCCTACGAGGCCTTTAACGTGGCGGGCTGTGACGTTACCGAGCTCAAACTCTTCCCGCAACCCTCGGCCGACCCGACCGAACGCCTCTGTGGCAGTGATTTCGTCTGGGTCGGCGGAGGCTCAGTGGCCAACCTGTTAGCGCTGTGGCGCCTGCACGGCGTCGATGACGCGATGCGCGAAGCGTGGCAACGCGGCGTGATCCTGGGCGGCGTGTCGGCAGGCAGTCTCTGCTGGCACCTCGGGGGAACTACCGACTCCTTTGGCCCCACGCTCCGGCCGGTCACGAACGGGCTGGGACTGTTGCCCTACGCCAACGGGGTGCACTACGACTCCGAAGCACAACGTCGTCCACTCTTGCACCAACTTCTCAAAGACGGCGTGCTGCCACCATTGGCCTACGCCACCGACGATCACGTCGGTCTCTGGTACGAAGGAATCGAGGCGACGTACGTCGTGGCCGACAGCACCGTATGCGTCGAAGAGGGCCCGGCCGCCTATCGAGTCGAGTTCGTTGACGGTCAGGTAGTGGAGACGCGCGTGGGCGTCGGCCGGCGATTCGACTAACGAACGCGGCTGGTCCTCACACGGCTCGGGGGCGCGGCAACGCCGAGCGCACGTCGTCCGCCCGGCGTCCCAGCACCTGCGCCTTCTCGAGCACGTCCGAAGCGCCACAGCGCACCAGCCAGTTCGCCAGCATCAAGTACCCGTCCTGGGTCAACACGGACTCGGGGTGAAACTGCACTCCTTCGAGCGCGGACGAACGGTGTCGCATCCCCATCACGAGACCATTCGAACGCGCGCTGACAACAAATCCGTCGGGTAGCTCGTCGTCCACGACCAGGGAGTGATAACGACCCACGACGAGCGGATTCGCCACACCCAAAAACACGCCCAGCCCGTCGTGCTCGACCAGACTCGCTCGTCCGTGCAGTAACTCTGGTGCGGCCACGACGCTTCCCCCGAACGCCTCGGCGAGGGCTTGATGCCCCAGACAGACCCCCAGCAACGGCACCCCGGTTTCGGCGCAGCCTCGAACGATCGCCACGCAGTTGCCGGCCGCGCGCGGGTGACCGGGTCCGGGTGAGATCAGGACACCGTCAACGTGCAAAGCCTCGACGCCGTCGGCGCTGATTTCGTCGTTTCGTCGCACGCTCACCTTGGCGCCTAACTCGGACAAGTACTGCACCAAGTTATAGACGAAGGAGTCGTAGTTATCGATGACGAGAATTGATAGAGACTCGGACATTGAGGACAATCCTACGACGGGCAGTCACTATCCTTTCTCCATGGAACCCCTCGAGCTCCCGCGGTTTCTCGAACTCGTCGAGCAGGGCTACAACGTGGTGCCCCTTCACGTCACCTTGCAACTTGACCGCGAGACCCCCGTTTCGCTCTATCAACGGCTAAGTGAGCGAGCGATTTTTCTGTTGGAGAGCGCCGCCCTCGGCGAAGCCACCGGTCGGTACTCGTTCATCGGTCTCGATCGACGCTGGCGCCTCACGACGCGTCACGCTCAGACGGTGGTCGAGGGAACCACATCCCGCATCAGTGAACTCGCTCCGCTAGAGGAACTGCGCGCGCTCTTAGCCCGTTACCGTACGTACGTCACCAGTGAACTGCCCGATTTCATTGGCGGAGCCGTCGGTTTTGTGACATATGACTACGTTCGTCGCCTCGAGCGACTGCCAGGACGGGACAGTGAACCGACGTGGCCCGACGTCGACTTCTCCTTTGCCGAGGTGATACTCATCTGCGACCACCTTCGTCACACGACGACGATTGTGGTGCTGGCCCTGGTCGAGCAGAGCGATCCGAACGAGGTCTATCGTTTGGCCCGAGTACGGCTCGACCAATTAGTCGCGGCGTTGCTAGGGCCACCCCCCGCGAGTGACCCCGCGACCGAACGACTCATCGCGACCGCCCCTCACCAGCGATCGACCATCGATATTCGAACAATCGCGCAAGGTCTTTCCAACTTCAGTGCCAACGAATACGAACAGATCGTTGAGCGGGCTAAGGGATACATCCTCGCTGGCGACGTCTTTCAAGTGGTACCGAGCCAACAGTTCACACGCCCAAGCCAGGTGAACCCCCTCACCTTGTACCGCGTATTGCGAGCCCTTAATCCCTCGCCCTATATGTACTTGCTCGATTCAGGAGAGAACCAAATCGTAGGCGCCTCACCCGAGATGTTGCTGCGCGTGCACGAACGAGTGGTGAGTACGAGGCCCATCGCTGGCTCGAGACCGCGAGGATCGAGTGACGCCGAGGATCTCGCCCTCGAAGCCGAGATCCTCGTCGACGAAAAAGAGATCGCCGAACACGTCATGTTGGTTGATCTCGGACGAAACGACGTCGGACGCGTCGCGACGCCGGGTACGGTGCGAGTCGAACGATTGGCCCACGTCGAGCGCTTTTCACATCTCATGCACCTCGTTAGTCATGTGGACGGCGAACTTCGAGCGGGCCTGGACGCCTTTGATGCCTTCAACGCGCTCTTTCCCGCTGGTACCTTGACCGGTGCGCCAAAAGTTCGCGCGATGGAACTGATCGACGAGTTTGAGCCGGTCTATCGAGGACCGTACGGGGGGGCCGTGGGATACTTTTCCCTCTCGGGCGATGCTGACTTCGCGATCACCATCCGCACCGTCTCACTGCGAGACGGCCTCGCCACGGTCCAGGCTGGCGGCGGCGTCGTCGCGGACAGTCGCGGTGCCTTTGAGTACGAAGAGTGCCTCAATAAGGCGTCGGCGCCCTTATTGGCGCTCGAGATCGCCGACCAATGATGTCACGTCACTTTCGGATCATCCCGAGATTTCAAGAATTCAGAACTCGCGTCTCTCGCTTCCACGCAAACCGGCACTGACTCATTTGATGGAAGGAACTTCACACAGCCTCGGAGGGGGAACCGTCCGAGGCTGTGTGAGAAGTTTCGACGGCTTAAATGGCCTTCCGTCGCGACGCAAGTGAGTCACTCGCCTCTTGCACGCTGTTGCGCACCGTGCTTTGAGCCCAAGGAGTGAGCATGCTTCTACTTGGTGCACTCTGGACCGGTCGATCATTGCTAAGAGCGTCGTTCCCAGGTTCATCGAGAGCAATGCCGCCGCCGATTCGAGTTCGACTCGAAAACATCCGCAACCACTGCTTCGGGGACTCTCTCATTTCGCCACTCGATCAGTGGCGAGCCACGTCATCAGTTTCATATTGACGGCGAGCGTGACAAGGGCGGCCGAGACAGCTTCGGCGAAAAGCCATTTCGGCACTGCCCGCACGTGAGCGCCCGTCGCCGACTCCCATGGTGCGAGTGATGATTTTCCGGGCGTCGACAATTTTCCCACGGACACAATAAGTCCTCCACTGAACATGAAGTCGTCGTGTCCGCACGGGCGACAATCGTCTAGATCGTCCGACCCGAACCTGGCGTCTTAAAACCGGAGGAGCCTTCCCTCCATTGGGACAACACTATAGGGCGATTCTTGAGATGGCACCAGCGGTTCTTCCTTGTCTCGCCTTGGTGTGATTGACCCCTTCGACGCCGAAGCGACGCCAAAAATCAATCGAGAATCGTAGACTCGACCCGTCCGAGAGTGCTTGGACTGATCGGAGAACTCATGGAGCGTTCGGCCATTCCTCAGCGCATAAGTCGGGTGCTTCATTGGCTTGGCGAAATTACCTCACGAGCGAGTGCAGCGCTCGTGGTCGCTTTTGTCATACTCATCTATCTAACTGTCTTGGCCATCAATGGCTTCCCCGGGAAATGGCAGGTTGGGTTCTCGACCGTGGCGGAGTCGATCACCCTCGTCATGTTGTTCGTGATTCAGCACACTCAAAGTCGCCAGCAGACCGTCCTGCAACTGAAACTCGACGAGTTGATTCGATCCTCACCCCAAGCCGATGACTTACTCGTTCACCTCGAGGGGGCCGAAGACGCAGAATTAATTGAGCGCGAGGAGAACCAGGTGGCTCATCACGAAGCGTTGCGAGAGACTGACCCGGAGGAGAAGTAACCGACCGCTCCTAGGGCTCTTCGATACCAACTCGCCCGCTTCATTGACGTAATATTTCTGACGCCACAGACACTCTCAGAAATTTTGGCGTCACTCGGCGCCGGCGATTCGCGAGTACCAACGAGATGTGACGCGTCGCCAGTAACGAACTGTCCTCAACGGGCCTCGGTTCTCATAGAGATAATCTTCCACCGGGCTCGTCGAAGCGATTAGGCGTTGCTCAAGATCGGAGATTCCAGCGAACGCGCCAACTGGGTGGACGTGGCAAAGATCTGCACGAATCTGGTCGGCCTTAGCCAGTGATCGCAGTTGTCGATCCTCAAGCGATTGTATTCGGTCAAATCGCTTCATTGCCTTGACCACACCCCGAACTGCTTCAGCGAACAAGTTCTAGTGGAATCTTCGTACCAGTAGTCGAGGCGTGAACTCCGTGCCCCAAGTGCTTCGTAATTTCCTGGAGGGAGTGATCCAAATGTTGCGCGGATTGAATGAGCCGCTCTTTAAAGATCGTCCGCTCGCTCATCCAAATCTCCTCACCCAAAGCTGGCCGCAGATCCGACTCAATGTCGTGAATCTGGCGTTCGATAGCCGAAAACAGTTGCGCGGCAATCTCGATCAACCGCTCGACATCGTCTTGAATCGTCGTGAACTCCTGACCAAGATCGACGCCCGGACTCATGGGCGAATTCACCAACGATTCGAAGCTCTCCTTGGACCCACCGGGGGAACTATCGCTTCTTGAAAGCATCCTTGACCTTCTCCCCCGCCTGTTTGAGATGGCCCTTCGTCTGGTCGACGACCCCTTCGTCCTCAAGATGGTCATTGCCCATGGCGCGACCCGTGGCTTCCTTCATTTTTCCCTTGGAGATTTGAGCCAAATTCTTTGCCTTGTCTTTCATACTCATCAGTTATTCACCCTTCATTTAGGGAGAGACCATTGCCTCTCGGGTTCGTCGAATTTCCTTCGGCCAACGTGATTTTTCCTCGTGCCTTTGTGGCTCTAGAGACGAGCGGAAACTTTGATTCAGCGACGTGACACATCCTCATCAGCAACTTCTTGGGTTTTCGCGCGCCGAACTCGAATGACCTTGGGGATCAACGAATTGATGGTCCACCGCGGAGAAACCAGGTGGGANNGACGTCCTACGTGGACAGTACCACCTAGACAGAGAATATTGTCCAAATGCTTACTTCACCGAGGAGGCCGTCGCACGAGCACTCGGAACCCAACGGCCCCGACCCGGCGTTACTTCGTCAACTTGGGTGGCAGAGGGAAGTCGACCTCGTTGGTGGCCAACTTGCCTTCGACGATCCGGGTGGCGACCCCCGTTAGACCTTCATTGTGGTTTCGCGCGTGGGCGCGAAGTCGCCCGAAGGCTTCGTCCATGTCACAGTTCGTCGCCTGGCTAATCATGCCCTTCGCCTGTTCAATGATGATGCGACTGTTGAGAGCGTTGCTCAGCTGTTCGTTGAGCGCTCGCGAGTCCAACGACGACTGGTGTTGAAGAATCGCAATAGTGGCCACGTCGGCGAGTCCTTGAGCAGCGGCCACGTCATCGACGCCCAATGGGCCCTGGTGCGTTCGAAAGAGATTGAGCGCACCAATCGTTCGCCCGCGCAGTCGCATCGGAAGGCTGTGTACCGCACGAAAACCCTGGGCCAGTGCTCGAGGCGTAAAGAGCGGCCATCGATCATCGTGCTCGGTGAGGTCGTAGTTGACGATGGCTTCACCGCTTCGATAGCAGTCCACACACGGTCCTTCGTCCGCCTGTATCTGAAACAGCTCGAGCACCCGCATCGACTCACTCGACGACGCGACGAATTGCAACTCCCCCCCGGGCGAAGCCAGCATCACCCCGGCCGCGTCGACGTCGATGGTTTCGACGCAGCGATCACTGAGGACGGTGAGCACGTCAATCACGTCGTAATTATCGACAAGATTGTCTGCCAATTCGACCAGCGTCGCAATCAAGAGAGACTCTCTAGCCATTCTTCCATCCGTCCTTCAAACGTTGCTTAACGATTGGCGCCTTCAAAGGAACCGCTCCGGCCGCTGACTGAAATCTTAGTGTCTTCACTGGTCAAGGGCCGACTTTTTCTTCAGTCCAGGTGCCAACGCCCTGATCGAAATGGGTCCGGCGACTCACCACACTCGCGGCGAGGGTGGAAAGATCTTTGTTCGTGGCAAAGGCGTGCGCGCGAAGCATGACTAGCGCGTCCTTTACCGTCATCGACCCCTGAACGGCCACCATTCCCGCAGCCTGGTGCACCGAAAAGTCAAAATTCGACTGGCCTTCCAATTCACCGGACAACCCGCCGCGAAGGGCACCGGCCTGCATTGCGAGCACCGCTCGGGCGATGACTGAAGCCATCAGATACGCGTCCGACGATTGCAGTTCGCTCAACGGACCTGGCTCGTCCCGAAAGAGGCTAAGTGAGCCAAATCGGACAGCGCCGATGCGGACGGGAAACCCGAACACGGCCTGAGCGCCCGCGGCCAGGGCTCGGGGTGCGTAAATCACCCACCGTGAATTTTCCGATAGGTCCAGGTTCTGCTCGTCCACGGCGAGTCCGCTATTGCTGGCGTCCGTGCCTGGACCCTCGCCCACCGTGATCTCTAGATTCATGAGGACTCCGGCGAGGCGGTTGCTGGTACAGAGTCGCGTCATGTTTTCACCGCTTGAGGTGATGGCAATGCCGGCGCCGCTGAGTTCGGTGATCTCCGCGGCAACCTCGCAGAGCGACATACCGTGGGGATCTTCGCGTTCGTGTTGCGCCATGAGCGCAAAAATGTCAATCAATCGATCAGTGGCCACAGTGAGAGTCCGTGATGAACTGCCTCATTGATCGACCTTGCGGCGCCCTTAGCACCATGAACGCTCTCCTAGCCACGCGACGACGCTCAACAGGGGCTGGATTCAGCGTTGCATATTCTCAGATTCGAGATAGCAAGACCAGCCTAGTTCGTGCCAGAACACTTTTCTGAACTTTTCACCTCAGCCATAAGGTGCGCCCTCGAACTTACCCAGCCTGAAAATGCTCGCCCGATGGCGTCGCCCCGACACCAAATCATGAGCGCCAGTCACCTCGAAGCACCAGAGCGTACCGATTAGGGTATGAAAATTAACGTCGCCAGCGCTGAATTGGCTTCAGATTGTGCGCTGGCCCGAGATCGGTACGGGAGGTATGGCGATGGCTCTGCCGGGCACCGGGGCTTGCACTCTTTGCCGTCGCCTTCGAAACCCCTCGTATCGAGACGAAGAAGCATGAGGTTGCACCCTCGAAGCGTGCGGGCATCTCGCGCTGCACCCAATGAGTTCGCCAAGCGACTCTTCGCGCCACTTCCCTCTCGCTATAACCGGCTCGCGGCTCTACTCTCCCTGGGCCAAGATCGCCGCTGGCGTTCTGCAATGCTGGACCACGTCGTTGGCTCCGAGCCCCATCTGGTACTAGACGTCGCTTGCGGACCGGGCGCAGTGATCAAAGCGCTGGCCAAGAGAACGTCCGCACGAATCGTGGGACTGGACCTGAGCGAAAAGATGCTCCGCCAAGGCGAAACCAACGTGAAGGCTTCGGGGCTGACCCCACGAGTCTCACTGGTCTTAGGTCGCGGTGAGCAGCTGCCTTTCGCCGACGCGACGTTCGACGCCTTGACGTTCACGTACCTACTTCGCTACGTTGAAGATCCCCAAGCAACGATGGCTGAACTGGCTCGAGTCGTAAAACCCGGTGGCGCGATCGCCAGCCTGGAGTTCGCCGTGCCAGCGGCCAAGGGCTGGCACGTCGCGTGGTGGTTCTACACCCGCGCCGTATTACCAGTCGCGGGCTACGTGACCGGCGGCAAGGGCTGGTGGACCGTGGGGCGCTTTCTCGGCCCCAGCATCTCCACCCACTACCGGTCCTACCCCCTGCACTGGACGATAAACGCCTGGGAACACGCCGGCATCGATCACGTCGAGCACCAATCGATGAGTTTGGGCGGGGGGCTCGTGATGTGGGGTTACCGATCATCGTGACGACCTTCAGGCCCTCGTCCAAGAAGTCACCCGCTGGCGGCCCGGCTTTTTACGCTCGACCAAAACTTTTGACCCACCCCAAGACTCAACAGTGGTGGACCTTGCTACACCCGCCCTACACGGCGATGCACCTCTCGTACGTCGTGATTGGGGCGTGTCTCGTCGGTCCGGTCAATGCCGTTCGCCTCGTCATAACGGTGCTGGCCTTCTTTCTCGCCGTCGGCGTAGGCGCTCACGCGCTCGACGAATTACACGGACGCCCTCTGTCAACCTCAATTCCCACGTGGCAGCTCGTGGCCGTCGCGTGCCTCGGCCTCGGAGGAGCGGTGGCACTTGGCGTCATCGGACTGTTTCTCGTCAGTCCTTATCTCGCGCTCTTCATTGTGGCCGGAGTGGCGATCGCGTTGAGTTACAATCTCGAACTCTTCCACTCGCGTTGGCACTCTGACGTCGTGTTCGCCCTAGGCTGGGGCGCCTTTCCGGTGCTCACGGCGTACTTCGCTCAACACGGTGATCTCAGCGTCTCAGCCCTCGGGGTCGCCGCCTTCGCGGCGTTCATCTCCCAGACCCAACGACAACTATCTACGCCCGCGCGCCTCATTCGTCGCCGGACCTCGTCGATTGAGGGCCAGCAAGTCTTGGTCGACGGCACCATCGTGCCCATATCCAGCGAGTCGATGTTGCGTCCCTTCGAACGCGCGCTCAGCTCACTGTGTTGGGCCACCGTCGTTTTGGCATTCGCTCTCTTGTACCTTCGATTTCATCCTCATTGACGTCGATCGCGAGCGCCCCGTAGGACCAGGTGCTCTCGAGATTGATTACCGCGTTCACACTCTGTTCTCGACGCCCAACCGAAGAAAGTCACCGAAGCGGCGCACTCTATGCTGAAGGTGAGCAAAGTCTTGGGAGGAGGTGACGACGTGGCCGCTGAGAGTGCCCAGGAACGTTGGCGCCGGCTCTTTAACAAAGAGGCGTTGCGACCTGGCACGTTCGCCACGATGTCCGGCATCCCTCTGGCCCCGGTCTATGGACCAAGTGACGGAGAGTTCCCCGGAAACTACCCCTACACCCGTGGGGTACACGCTTCGATGTATCGCACCAAGCTCTGGACGATGAGAATGTTCGCGGGTTTTGGCATCGCGACCGACACCAACGCCCGCTTTCGAGAGATCATTCGCGCCGGTGGTACCGGGCTCTCCACGGCCTTCGACATGCCCACGCTCTTAGGGCTGGACTCAGACGATCCGATGTCACTGGGTGAGGTGGGGCGCTGCGGCGTCGCCATTGACACCTTGGCCGACGTGCGCGATCTCTTTGCCGGCATTGACCTGAGCAACATCACGACATCGATGACCATCAACTCACCGGCCGCGGTGATGTTGGCCCTCTTCGTCGCCCAGGCTGAGGAATCGGGCGTCGCCCGCGCGCGCCTCGGTGGCACACTTCAAAACGACATCTTGAAGGAGTACCAAGCCCAGAAGGAGTTCGTCTTTCCCCCCCGCCAGTCGATGCGCCTGGTGCGCGACACCATCGCCTTTACCGCCGCGGAAATGCCCAAGTGGAACTCGATTTCGGTGTCGGGGTATCACATCCGAGAGGCCGGTTCCACGGCCGTCGAAGAGCTCGCCTTCACCCTGGCCAACGGTTTCGCCTACGTCGAACTCGCGCGCGAGGCCGGACTCAGCGTCGACGCCGTGGCCCCGCGGCTCTCATTCTTCTTCAACGCGCACATCGACTTCTTCGAAGAGATCGCCAAGTATCGCGCGGCCCGCCGACTCTGGGCGAAGTGGATGCGCGAGCACTACCACGCGACCGAAGAGCGATCGTGGCAGTTGCGCTTTCACACCCAAACGGCCGGCGTCTCACTCACTGCCCAGCAGCCCGAAATCAACATCGCACGCACCGCCATCGAGGCGTTGGCCGGTGTGCTCGGTGGCACGCAGTCGCTGCACACCAACTCCATGGACGAAGCCCTAGCCCTGCCGTCAGAGAAGGCGGCGAGGATCGCCCTGCGCACCCAACAGATCATCGCCCACGAGACCAACGTGGCCAACGTCGCCGATCCGCTCGGCGGTTCGTGGTTCGTCGAGGAACTCACCGACGAGATGGAACGAGAGGCTGAAGTCATCTTTGCCTTAATCGGCAAAATGGGCGAGGGTTCGATGCTCGAAGGCTGCGTGCGCGGCATAGAGGAGAATTGGTTTCAGGGACGTATCGCCGATTCGGCCTACGAACTCGAGCGCTCCTTTAACTCCGGCGAGCGCGTCATCGTGGGCGTCAGCGACTTCCTCGAGGGCAATGACGACACCGACCTGGCGACACTACGCATCACCAACGAAGACGAGCGAAAGCAACGAGCGCGCCTCCAACAAGTTCGACTCGAGCGCGACACGGTCAAGGTGCAAGAAGCTCTCCACCGACTCCGCCTCGAAGCAGGCGACCCCTCAGTGAATCTCATGCCGGCGCTGATTGACGCTGCCAAGGCCTACGCCACGGTGGGCGAGATGATGTCGGCGTTGGCCGATGTCTTTGGACGCTACGTGGAAGTTCCCTCCCTGTGAACACCCGGGTGCTCGTGGCCAAGGTGGGGCTCGACGGCCACGATCGCGGCATCAAGGTGGTCGCGCGGCTGCTTCGCGACGCCGGCATGGAAGTCGTCTACACCGGTCTCTTTCAAACACCCGAGACCGTCGCGGTCGCCGCCATTCAAGAGGATGTGGACGTCGTCGGCCTCTCGATGTTGTCGGGCGCGCACATGACCCTGGCTCCCCTCGTGGTCCAGGCACTTCGCGAACGGGGCTCGGAGATACCCGTGGTACTCGGTGGCATCGTCCCGCCCCAAGACCTCGACGAGCTGCGCGAGCTCGGTATCGCGGCCGTCTTTGGACCCGGCGCGAGCGCCGAGGAGATCGTCAGCACCATTTCCGGCATCGTCGCGCACTCCACCTAGCTCACATCACATTTGGTTAGAGCGCCTGATATTCGCGCACGCGCGTCGGCGTCGACTCGTGAGCACGAACGCGAAGGTGCGAACTCGTTAGAGTCGTGACATCCGTCGAATGGAGATCACGTGATACGGGGATTCAAAAACTTCCTCATGCGAGGAGAATTAATTGTCATCGCGGTGGGACTCGTCGTCGCTCTCGCCTTCAATACCCTCATCCAGTCGTTTACGACCGACATCGTGTCGCCGCTCATCAACGCCCTCGCCGGAAACGGCTACCCCACGCTCGGTCTCGGGTGGTACGTCAACGGACAGTGGATCAACGCGGGCAACTTCATCTCTGCCGTCATCTACTTCGTCATATTTATGAGCGTTATCTACTTCGTCCTGGTCGTGCCGTATCGCTCGTATATGGCCAAACACGGAACGACCGTCTTTGGCGACCCGGTGCCGACGCCGCCGACGAAAACCTGCCCGGAGTGTCTCTCGTCTGATCTACCACTCGCCGCAACGCGGTGCCGTCACTGTTCCTGCGTGGTCGCTTAGACCATGTATTCACGAGTTGACTCACGAATTCGGGCACCGCAGCGAGGCTTTCGAGACTCGTCCCCAGTGAGACCGTCCGCTTCCGGCTAGTTTGGAGCGCGCTATGGCCGATACGGACGAACGCCAATTCACGCTCGAGTTTGAGCACGTGTCCGTTAGTTTTGGCGGTCTGCTCGCTCTAGACGACGTCTCGTTTCACGTGTGCGAAAACGAAATTGTCGGCCTCATCGGTCCCAACGGCGCCGGCAAGACGACGGCCTTCAACGTGGCCTGTGGCTTTCAAAAACCAACGTCCGGATCGGTGCGGTTTCCCCAGTTGGGTCGGAGTCATCTGAGGCCCCCCCAACTCGCCAGCGCCGGCGTGGCGCGAACTCTTCAAGGCGTTGGACTCTTCGGCCATATGAGCGTTTTAGAGAACGTGATGGCAGGTGCCCAGAGTCGACCGGGCGGAGGAGTCTGGCGTTCGCTGCTGGGCCCTCCTTCCGGAGCCCGACATGATCGCGAACTGCGCGAGGAAGCCATGGGTCAACTTGAACGACTCGGCGTCGCCAAGTTTGCCGGGGCATTGCCGAGCGGCATCCCCTACGGCATCGCAAAGAAGGTGTCCATCGCACGGGCGTTGATGGAACGTCCCGTGTTGCTGATGTTGGATGAACCGGCGTCCGGTCTTGACGAATATGAACTGGAAGACTTCATTCAACTCATCACGGAACTGCACAGTTCAATGAGCGTCTTGTTGGTTGAACACAACATGGATTTCGTGATGCAACTCGTCCATCAACTCGTTGTCTTGAACTTTGGTCAGGTCATTGCTCAGGGATCGCCGAATGTGATCAGTAATGATCCCGACGTGCTGGCCGCATACTTAGGTCTTGACGAGTGATTCGAGTCGAAGGCCTTTCGGTCAACTACGGCGCGGTACGGGCACTGCGTAGCGTCAGCTTCGAGGCACCGTCGGGGCAGATCACCGCGGTCGTGGGCGCCAACGGGGCCGGAAAGACCACCCTGCTTCGCACCATCTCTGGTCTGGTGTCGCCCCAAAGCGGCACCATCCATCTGGACGAGGTTTCACTGTTGGGCCTTGCCACGGAGAAGATCGCGCGACTGGGCGTGGGTCACGTGCCCGAAGGTCGGGGCGTCATCGAAGAACTGACCGTCGAACAGAACCTTCGACTCGGTGCCCTCTCGAGCAAGGTGAACTTAGCTGAAGGACTCGAGGAGCAGTACGCTCGCTTTCCGGTTCTGGGCGATCGGCAGAGGAAATACTGCGCCACTCTTTCGGGTGGAGAGCGACAGATGCTCGCCATGGCGCGCGCCCTCATCGCCAAACCCCAGGTCCTGCTACTCGACGAACCGTCGCTGGGACTCGCGCCCCAGGTGACCGCTCAACTGATGAAGGCAATTCGCCAACTTTGCGAGACGCAAGACCTCACCGTGATTCTGGTAGAGCAGAACGCGAAGAGTGCGCTGCGGATCGCGCACCAGGCCCTGGTGTTGCACCTCGGATCGGTGGTGGCTAGCGGCGACGCTGCGACCGTCGCCGCGGACGAAGATCTGCGCCGCTACTACCTCGGGGTCGCAGTGTCATGAGCGTGTTCCTGTCATCGCCCTTCATGCACAACATCTTTGCGGGACTCGCTCAAGGGATCATCTACTCACTCGTCGCCCTGAGCCTCGTCATCATTTGGCAGTCCACCCACGTCTTGAACTTTGCCCAGGGCGCCATGGCGATGATCGCCACCTACATCGGCATGACCGAGATCGATAGAGGCATCGGATACTGGTGGTGCGTGATCATCTCGGTTTTGGTGGGGATGGCCTTGGGCGGGGTCACCGAACGGGTACTGATTCGACCGCTCTACGGTAAACCAGAGATCAATCCCATCGTCGTGATGGTGGGATTTCTCGGCTTTCTCGAAGCGCTGGCGGCGGCGATTTGGACGAGCACGACACGCAACATCACCGAGCCCTTTTCTCAGATTTACTTTAAGTCGAACGGTCATTTGGTCTTTCTCTCATCCTTCATTATTTTTCAGATTGTGCTCGCGATGGGCATTATGTTGTCCGTCGCCGCGCTCTTTCGATTCACCAAGCTGGGCCTTCAGCTTCGCGCGTCAGCATTGGCGCCAGAAGTCTCTCGGCTGCTCGGGGTCCGCGTGAGTCGAATGTTGACCATCGGCTGGATTCTCTCCGCGGGCGTCGGCGCCATCGCCGCGGTCATCATCGCCTCAGGGAACTTCGGGCTCTTTCCGACGGACATGGACGGCATCTTCGTCGCGAGCTTCATCGCCGCCGCCGTGGGCGGACTGGAGTCGCCCCTGGGCGCCGTGGCGGGTGGACTCATCATCGGCCTCGCCGAACAGTTCATTCTGGCTTACTGGTCGCCGGACGTCGCGCCGTTGGGCGGCATCATCATCTTGGTGGTCGCGCTCATGATTCGCCCCCAGGGCCTCTTTACCAAGAACACCATTCGGAGAGTGTGATGGACTGGTTCCTCTCCCTGACTCGTCAAGAGACAACGCACTCGCGTCTCATCGCAATGGCGTTCTTGACCGTACTGACACTGGTCATCACGTTCTTCTTGCCGCCGGTCGCGGACTCGCAACTCGCCGGCGGCGCGGCGATCGCCATCGTTGTCTTGGGACTGAGTTGGCTGACCGGCTGGAGCGGGCAGATCTCGCTCGGCAACTCAGGCTTCATGGCGGTGGGTGCCTACGCGGCGGGAATCTGGGCGCACCACCACGCCTCTACGCCGCTGGTTTTTACTTTTGTTTTGGCCATCGTGTTTGGTGGAATCAGCGGACTGATTATCGCGATTCCCTCCACTCGCTTGCGCGGTCCCTACCTCGCCGGAATGACACTGGCCTTTTCCGCGGCGGTGACGCCGCTCGCTCAGAACTTCACGTCGGTGACGGGCGGCGAGGGCGGGTTGTTTATGAACTCCCTCGTCACGCCCAGGTGGTTTTTGCACTTCTTTAGCGGCCCCAACGCTGCCATCAACGCCAGCGCACAGTGGAGCGCCGATCTCGCTGTCGTGGTCGCTGGCGTGATGTTCTTCTTTATGGCCAATCTCTTCCACAGCCGCACCGGTCGCGCCATGCGCTTGGTTCGTGACAACGACGTCGCCGCGGAGCTGATGGGCGTTAACCTCGCGCGCACGAGGACTACGGCCTTCGTCGTCTCGGCGGCCTACGCGGGCCTCGGCGGGGCCCTCTACTCGTTGCTCCAGGCCTCCGTTCGCCCCGAGACCTTCCCGATCGGGTTGTCCATCACACTGCTGACGCTGATGGTCCTCGGCGGGATCGGTACCCTGAGTGGCGCCGTCATCGGCGGCATCATCTACTCCTTTAGCGCCAATTTGGTGGCTCACGTGAACTCCCTCACCGGGGTCAATCCGACCTCCAACGTGGGCGCGAACATGCAAGGTATTATCTTTAGCGTCTTGCTCATCCTCACGATGCTCTTCGCACCTCGCGGTATCGTGAGCCTGCAATATCCGCTTCGCCGACTCTTTCGAGCCCGACCTGCTACCCCCACCCCAAAAGATGTACATTTATGAGCAAGTTGTAACTCAAACATCACATAGGGAGATTTCAATGTTCAAAGGTCGTTTACGACGTTCCATGACCCTGTTGTCCGTTTTGACGCTCACGCTCGGAATGGTGTCAACGGGTTTACTCACGAGTAGCGCCAACGCCGCCAACTCCACACCCGGCGTGACCGCCAAGACCATCACGATCGGCGCCACGGTGCCGCTCTCGGGTGTGGCCGCCAGTTACGCCCCGGTCTCGGCCGCGTCGAACGCCGTCTTTTCTTGGGTCAACGCCCATGGCGGCGTCAATGGACGCAAGATTAAGTACATTCGCCTTGACGACTGCTACGACCTCGCGGCCTACGGCCTCGGCTGCACTGCGGGCGCCAGCGTCACCACGCTCAGCCAAACTCAGGTCTTGGTCGCGCAAGATCACGTCTTTGCGACGGTCGGCTCACTCGGCACGGCCGCCCAAGACAGCGTTCTCAGTTACCTAAAGACCAACGGCGTGCCTCAGTTGTTCGTCAACTCCGGCTCGATTGACTGGAACCAGGGTTCTAAGTACCCCGACCTCTTTGGCTATCAGCCCAGCTACGTCGCCGAGGGCAAAATCTTCGCCAAGTACATCAAGGCCAATGACGTCGGCCAGACTGTTGGCTTCGTCGGACAGAACGACGACTTCGGGACCGACGGTCTGCTCGGTCTCAAAGACGGCGGCATCAACCTTCTCCCGGCCAACACCCTGACTTACAACGCGGCCGACGCCATTTCGGGTTCGTCCAGTGACCTCGTTGCCGACATTGGCACCCTCCAGGCAAATAATGTCCAAGTGGTCGTGCTGTGCGCGGTGCCGGGCTTCACCAATGGGTTCTTGCAGATCGCCAAGGCCTTTGGGTACTCGCCGAAGTGGATCATCTCCTCGGTGGGCTCAGACCCTTCGTTGGTGAACAACGCGAGTGAGGCGGCGGCTATTACCTCCGACTACTTCCCCGATGTCACCAACAACGCCGACCCTTGGGTCCCGTGGCTACGCAAAGTTCTGCGCGCCGACACAGCAGACGCGTCGTACTTCCCTGGTCTCACGGCCACTTCCCCGATGAACGGTAACGAGTTCTACGGCGCCGGCGAGGCCGTGGCGTTCGTTGAGGCGCTCAAGGCTGCAGGAAAGAACGTGACGCGAGCGGGCATCGTAAAGGCAATGTACTCTACGACCTTCGCCACACCAGCGATCACGCCTCTCAAGTACACCAAGACCAATCACCAAGGCATGCAGGGCGGCACCATCGCCATCATCGCCTCAAACGGGACAAAAGTGCCGATCAAGGCCCTCGAGTTGAGTACCAACGTGTTCACCACTGGTCAATCGAAGGCCTCACCGATAAAGGTGACCTCGCACTTCATCATCGACCCGATTCCGAGTTGGTTGAAGTAACGCCAGTCAAGTAAGGCACGACGCCCCGCCTTTTTTGGGCGGGGCGTCGTGCGAACACTGCTCGATCAACGACATCAGCCGGATCAGGTCGTTTTACTGTAACCACACTCAGCCTTCGTGACGTTGCGCTCCAACCCAATTCGTCCGTCCATCATCGACGACACTAAGGCTCCTCTTTCACGATGAGGCCCGTGACACTAAGGTGAGAGTCACGGCGAGCACGATTCGAGACGGCGAATGATTCCCATACTTACGTGCGCCGCCATGCGCGACGCGGACGCCAAGGCCGTCGCCAAAGTCGGCAGTGACGCGTTGGTGGAGGCCGCGGGAACCGCGGTGGGACTTGAAGCGAAGCGACTGCTGCGCTCGTGTTATGGCGCTCGCGTAGCGGTCCTAGTGGGGCCTGGGCTCAATGGCGCTGACGGACGAGTCGCCGGTCGATGGCTCAAGTCGCGAGGCGCACGCGTCGAACTCGTCGAGTGGGATCACGCGCCCGCGCTACTACGCGGACACGATCTGGTGATTGACGCCGCCTTTGGCACCGGCTGCTCGCGCCCCTTCACCGCCCCGAAAGTCTTGCCCGGAACCCTCGTGCTGGCCGTGGATCTTCCTTCAGGCGTGGACACGGACTCGGGAGCGCTGCTCGGCGAACCGATGATCGCGGACGTCACGCTTGCCCTCGGAGCGATGAAGCCCGCCCACCTCGAAGGTCCGTCCACCGACTTTGTCGGCGAGCTTCGTTTCGTGGGACTAGGAATCGTGAACACGTTTGAAGACGCTTTGGTCGTTGACCAGGACCTCGAATCACTCATTCGTTACAGTGCCCACGATCACAAATGGATTCACGCCGTGCAAGCCTTCGCGGGATCAACGTTGATGCCCGGCGCCGCCGAGTTGGTGCTTCGCGGTGCCCTCGCCGGCGGCGCGTCAATGATCCGCCACACCAGTCGAGGTGACGTGTCCGATCTCGTTCGTTTGCCACCCGAGGTGGTGCACACGACCGATCTCGGTGTCGATCCACGTTGCCGAGCGGTCATCGCGGGTCCCGGTCTTGGGCCGTCCGCGTGGACGTGGCTGCGCGAACGAATGGCAAACGTGGAAGTCCCGGTAGTGCTGGACGCCGACGGACTCGATCGGACCCCGATAGATGAACTTTCGCCTCGCAACGACACCTGGATACTCACTCCTCACGAAGGCGAATTCACTCGCCTTACCGGCCAACCCTTGGGGCTCAATCGATTTGACGCGGTAAGGGACCTCGCTCGGGCCACCAAGTGCGTCGTCTTGTTAAAGGGTCCCATCACCGTCATCGCCAACAGCGCCGGTGCGCTGCGCGTGATTAACTCCGGCACCCCCGCCTTGGCGACCGCCGGCAGCGGCGACGTATTGTCCGGACTTATCGTCGCCACTGTTGCTCGGGGCCACGACCCCTTCAACGCCGCGGCCCTGGCGGCCCATCTTCACGGACGTGCGGGAGGGCGCCTGCAGCACTACGCCAGCGCCTCTGACCTTGTCGCGAAAGTTCGCGAAATGCTCGATGGGCTTGATCACTACGGATCCGTCTAAGTCGACCAGGCCCTAAGAACTGACCAGCGGCGATATTCGCCGTGGCACCCTCCAACGGCCGGAGTCTCTGCAACACTTCACGTGAGGCGTCTCAGATGACCGGCGATAGCCCCCCATCGATACTCACGCCCACGCCGGTTATATAACTCGCCCGGGGGGACAAGAGAAACGCCGCGAGATCTGCGAACTCCTCGGCCGTGCCAATTCGTCCAAGTGGGATCTTTGAACCCTTGGCCATGTTCTGGTAGAAGACCTGAAGATCGATGCCGGAGTCCTTTGCACGACGCACCCACTGTCCAGATTCAATGAGACCGATCAATATGGCGTTCACGCGCACGCCGCGAGGACCCATCTCGTTGGCCATAGCCTTGGTCAGGGCCAGTCCCGCCGCCCGTGACGCCGCCGTCGGGGTCGAATTCGCGGCCGGCGCACGGGCCAATATGGCCAATACGTTGACGATGGAACCACTCGTTTCTTCCAAGGCACCGAGTACGCGACGCGACAGGTGCAGCGTTGGAATCACCTTCAGTTCGTAGTCTTCGCGCCAGGCGTTGTCATCAGAGTCGGCAATCGAGCTCCCGGCGCTGCGCCCGGCGTTGTTCACGGCTCCGTCCAAACGACGAAATCGGGAAAATGTCTCATCGATGAAGGCGTCCAACTCCATCGCTCTCGTCACGTCGGCTCGAAAGCACAGTGCGTCAGGGCCCAGGAGCGCCTGGGCCCGCTCCAAGCGCTCCTGATCGCGTCCACATACCGCGACGCGCGATCCCTCTTCAACTAACTTTCGTGCGAGTGCAAGGCCGAGCCCGTCACTGCCGCCAGTAACGAGAAACACACGATCTCGCAGTTCCAGATTCACGCGCTCATTCTACAAACCAAGCCGTGGCACAGTTACTGACCGACCGCGTCGTGGTCACGCGGCGATCGAGTCAATATCAAAAGATGAAACCAACGACCCGTCACTGCAAGTAGTTCTCGACAACTCCGGAAGGACGAACGGTTGCTTGATTGGGATCTAGGCCGGCGGTTCGCCGGGCGCGCCGTTGACGCAACAAGTCGTAGCACTGATCCAACTCGACCTCCACGGCTCTCAGCCGAACTAGCTGTTCCTTCGCGAGAGGCTGGCCGTGGTGCGACTCCTCAAGCTGTTGCTCTTCATTCGACAGCCTCTCGATTCGCTCGAAAATGGTTTCGTCCTCCACGGGCCCTCCTTTTAACATGATCAGTAATGAGTCACTAACAGCCACACTAGGCATTAACTTTTCTCACTATCCGCCGAGGGGCTCACCCCTCGAGCGATCTAGATTCCCGTGTTCTCAACGCGAACCGCGCGCGGATCGGGGACATGGGGCATCAAGGCGTTCGGGGGAACCGTTCCCAAGCGACCGGCCTCAAAGTCCTCCAGGGCCTGAACGATTTCGGCCCGGGAGTTCATGACAAAGGGCCCGTAGTGTTCCACGGGTTCGCCGATTGGCCTTCCCCCCAAGATAAGTAGTTCCAAGTGGACCGTTCGCGAATCTTGACGATCATCAGCTTGTACTCGTAACCAGTCTCCTTGGCCAAAGGCGATCAGCTGGCCCGTCGCGACTGGACGGTGTTCACTTCCCACCGAGCCAGAACCGGCTAACACGTAGACGAGAGCGTTAAAGGCGGGATTCCACGGCAAGTCCAGTTGGGCACCGGGCGCGAGCGAGACGTGCGTCATGGCCATGGGCGTGTGAGTAGAGCCAGGACCACGATGACCTCCGACGTCGCCCGCAATGACACGTATCAAAGACTCGCTGTCGGAGGAAGAGACCAACACCACGTCATCGGCTTCGAGCCCTTGGTAGGCGGGCGCGATCATCTTCTCTTTGGCCGGTAGGTTGACCCACAGTTGCACGCCGTGAAAGAGACCTCCAGATACGACCAGATCTTCTGGCGGCGTCTCAATATGCAGTATCCCCTTTCCGGCGGTCATCCACTGCGTGGAGCCGTTGGTAATAAGGCCACCGCCGCCGTTCGAGTCCTGGTGCTGAAACGTCCCGTCGATCATGTAGGTCACCGTTTCGAAGCCACGATGCGGGTGCCACGGCGTTCCCTTGGGTTCACCAGCGGCGTAGTCCACTTCTCCCATCTGATCCATGTGGACAAAGGGATCTAGTTCTTGCATCGAGAGTCCGGCGAAGGCCCGTCGAACAGGGAAACCCTCACCTTCTAGACCACTGGGCGCAGTCGTTACTGATTTGACCGAGCGTTCACCACCTCGATCGTGGTTGACGGAGTCAAGGTGAGGGAGATCAGTCCATTTTTCGGGCATGACAGCAGGCATATCGACCTCGCGATCCAAGTGGAGAGAACAGTGTAGGTGTCACTGTACGACAGAGCGGCCGTTCTGGGGAGAGGCCAACTTTTGTTAGATATCTCACCTCCCCCAACGTGGATAAGAGTTCACTAAGAACTGACAATTTTCAGTTCACGAGCTCTCTTCCACCGTCACATTATGAAACTTTTCAGTTAAATCGTCAGGGGCTCATCAGGGATATGTCTCCGCAAATAAATTCGTTCTTATGACAGCACCACTCAAACCTCCGGCGGACACCCGCTAAACGCTTGACGAATACGCGTCACTCGTTGTCACAATATGAAGATTCGCGGTATATCACTTCATGAGTGACATCACAGCGTTCTCACACGGCATTCACAATCTGACGCGTAAGGCTGTTTGTTGTTCGAGATCATCTTGGACGAATGCAACGAAAGGGACACTATGTATACGAGAAAGATGAAAGTAGTGGGCCGCTCCGTTACCGCACTTGCTATTGGTATGGCATTGACGATTGGTAGCGCGAGCCTTGCCTCCGCCTCGTCTCATCACAGAGATGGTTTCAGGGATAATGGCGTCGCCAGTGGCAAAGTGTCGAATTTTGACTACTCGAACAATGGCCTCGGCGGCTACGTAACCGCCGTGACCGCCTCGTCAGTCACTGTTACTCTGCGCAGTGGCTCAGCGGCCACCTTTACGCTCACACCCACGACGACGTACACCGAAGGTTCCGCACCTTCGACGATTGCCTCCCTAGTGGTCGGCGATCGAGTAAGGGTTCAAGTATCTGCTTCGTCATCCTCAACGGCCACGGCGATCACCATTGAATTGGCTCAGCTGTTCGGCAAGGTAACCTCCGTCGGTACCAACACGATCACGATCGGCGACCCCCAAGGCTTCAGCCGCACAATCGTGGTGAACTCCTCAACGAAGTACACCTTGAACGGTGCGGCCGGAACCCTGGCCGACGTTGTTGTGGGATCGCAAATTTACGCACAGGGCACCATTGACACCAACCAGACGTCGTTGGATGCACTTAGCGTCAACATCCGCACCGAGCAGCATTCAGACTCGGTCCGAGGAACGGTGACGGCGGTCACGAGCTCATCGGTCACGGTGCAGGACGTCAATGGCACCTCGACCACGATCTCGCTGACGCCCACCACGATCTATAGCGAAGGTTCTACGACGTCAAGCGCGTCGGCCCTCGCCGTTGGTCAGCACGTTTGTGTCCAAGTCAGCTCCTCCGCGCCGACTACCGCACTCAAGGTCCGTATCCAGTTGGCCACAGTGGCCGGCGACGTGACGGCCATAAACGGTGACTCCATTACCCTCAGCAATCACCACGGATCAGCTCTGACGGTTTTGGTAAGCGCCTCGACAACGTACAGCCAACATGGCGCATCTGCCACGCTGGCCGACGTGGTGGTTGGATCCAAGATCTGCGCCCAAGGCACCCTTGCCGCTAATCAGACAACACTCGACGCGAGTACCGTGAAAATTGGTCACGCCGACAGTGTCACTCCCGTTGTCCCTCCGGTTGTCACTCCACTGCTCAAGCAACGTGATAACCAGAACTACCAAGGCAACCAAGGCCACCAAGGTGATCATCACCGGAGTTTCGGCGGCCGTAACTAATTCACTCGAGGCATTGACGGGAAGCAACTGACGTTCTCTGTCGTGAGAATCTGATCCAGCTAGCGCGTGACTTTAAATTTGAAAGTCACGCGCTAGCTGGCTTTTTGTCCTCACCCGATGATCAGTGCATCGATTGAGCCTTGGGCCGAGTTCTAGCCAAGCTCACCGCACGAAGATAATCGAGCGAGCGAGCGAGCGATGATCTTGAACCATCAATCCGCTAAGACAGTCACATCCGTCTACACTGCATTGCACATGAGAGACTGGGATTCGTGATCACCGCTACCAATTGGCTTTGCGACATGGACGGTGTGCTCATCAATCATGGCCGGATGGTTGCCGGAGCGGACCGATTCTTGGATCGTCTTCGGTCCACCGATCGACCGTTTCTGGTCCTTACGAATAACTCCCTGTTCACACCCAAACAACTTTGCGCCAAACTCTCCTCGTTGGGCGTCAGCGTGAGCGAGAAGCAACTTTGGACGTCCGCACTAGCCACAGCTCAATTCGTCCAAGATCAACACCCCAAGGGTCACGCCTTCGTCATCGGCGAGACCAGCCTTCACGAAGCCCTCGACGACATTGGTTACCACGAGAGCTCGACGCATCCCGACTACGTCATACTCGGTGAGACCTGGAACTACTCCTTTGACGACATGACCACTGCGATCCGACTTATTGACGCGGGAAGTTCTTTCGTGGCCACCAATCCCGAGAAGACGGGCACAACCTCGGCTGGATCGCTTCCCGGGTGTGGCGCGCTGGCGGCACTAATCGAAAGCGCCACAGGAGTCAAGCCGTATTTCGTCGGCAAGCCCAACCCCGTCATGATCCGCGACGCATTGAAGATTCTTGACGCCCACTCCAGAACGACCATCATGATCGGCGATCGGATGGACACTGACATCCGCGCGGGAACGGAAGCTGGAATCGAAACAATCTTGGTGTTGTCCGGCGTCGCTCAGCGTGAGGACATTGGTCGTTTCTCCTTTCAGCCCACGCGAGTGGTGGACTCGATCGCGGACTTGATCGACGAGCTCTAAGCCAGCATTCGTCTTCGCACGAGGCGCTGAGGCTGCGCGGGCCACAAGACCCAGAGTTCGCTAGCTACCCGTTTGCTGCAGGGCCTCTAAGAATGACTCGGCCCAGTCGTAAACATTGCGACGAAGGATTTTCCGACGCATTCGCAACATCCGGTCCTTCTCTTCTTTCGGTCCCACGATGACGGCGAGTCGGATCGCCTCCTTTATTCCTTCAAGGTCGTGGGGGTTCACGATGAACGAGCCGCCAAGCTCCGCCGCCGCTCCGGCGAACTCGCTCAGCACGAGCCGTCCCGTCAAGTCGGTGCGACACATGACGTACTCCTTGGCCACTAAGTTCATCCCGTCTCGAAATGGTGTCACGATCATGATGTCCGCGGCTACATAGAGGGCCACCAGTTCCTCAAAGGGAAGGTTTTGGTGAAGGTAGTGGATCACCGGTCTTCCGACCAGTCCGTGTTCTCCGTTGACCTCGCTCACAATCTGCTCTAGATTGCGGCGCTCCAGGTCGTAGTGGGCGTCGGTCTCTCGACTGGGCACCGCGACTTGGACCATGATGTGCTTGTCCGCGCTAAGAGAACCGTCTTGAAATAGCTCCGAAACAGCCTTAATTCTCTGTTGGATGCCCTTCGTGTAGTCCAATCGATCCACACCCAGCAGCATTAACTCCGGGTCCCCCAGATCCTTTCTGATCTCACGGGCCCGCGCGCGAATCATCGGATCGTTGGCCAGTGCGACAATCTGCTCACAGTCAACAGAGATCGGAAACGCACCGACTCGTATGGCGCGGCCGTGAAATTCCAACGCGGAGTCCGTTCCCGTCGCTGAAGACTGGCGCCTCGCCATTCGCGAGAAGTTTGAGGCGGCTTGGCGAACTTGGAAACCGATGAGATCGGATCCGAGCAAACCAGCCAAGATCTCACGCCGCCACGGAAGCTGCATAAACAGCTCAATTGGCGGAAATGGGATGTGCAAGAAGAACCCGATTCGAACGTCCGGGCGCAGCTGACGGAGCATCTGTGGCACCAGTTGGAGCTGATAGTCATGGATCCACACTGAACCACCCGGCGCCACTGATTCAGCCGCCGCAATCGCGTAACGCATGTTGACCCTGGAGTAGGTCTGCCACCACGCACGGTGAAACGCCGGCGCGCGAATGGCGTCATGGTAGAGGGGCCACAGAGTCGCGTTGGAGAAGCCCAAATAGAAGTCGTCGAACTCCTCTTTGCTGATGTTGACGGCCTTCAGCCGAATTCCCTCGAAGGTCAACGGCGCTTCTTGAAGCTCCGACGTGCCCGACCAACCAATCCACAGTCCATTGCGACTTTGCAACACGGCGGTGAGCGCCGATACCAAACCGCCCGGACTGGGTCGCCACCCATCACTACCGTTCGACGAAGAGTGTTGGACCGGTAGTCGGTTCGCGACGACGACCAGATCCGCTCTCTCGGATTCACGGTTAGAGATCAAGCCTTCGACCGGTACCGGCTTCACGCGGTTGGCGACTGGTCTCGACATAGTTGGTACCTGATCAACAACTAATGGACCTCGCCCGACGTCGTGAGGCCCTACAACGGAGCAAGTGGGGAAGTACCCATTCGCTCGTCACGTAAGCGTAGTCGTGCGATCATCGCTTCCGGCCCCACCCCACCAATTCGGTGATCCGGCCGGACCAATAGCTGATTCATTCGAACGCTGATCCGCTTCAATGACGTGCAGGACGGCATTTATCAAAGAGAGATGCGTCAGCGCCTGAGGAAAATTGCCGAGATGTCGAGCCGTCGACGGATCGAGTTCTTCACCAAAGAGCCCCAGCTTGCTCGACGCGCCGACCAACTTCTCACACTGTGTCCGTGCGCGGTCCAGCTCACCGATCTCGACCAACGCCGAGACGAGCCAGAAAGAGCAGACCGTGAAGCTGCCTTCGTTGGGCCCACTGATTCCATCATCCGTGGTCTCGGGACGGTAGCGATAGACGAATGCGCCGTCGCTCAAGTCATCGGCGATCGCCATGACGGTCTTGCGAATGCGCTCATCCTGGGGCGGTAGAAAACCAAGCAGCGGCAACAACAACAGCGATGCGTCAAGTTCAGGGGACTCGTAGGACTGTGTGAAGTACCCCTGTTCGCCCAAACCCTTGGCACACACGTCTGCGTGAATCTCCTTCGCGGCGTTCCACCAAAGGTCGGCTCGACTCCGTTCACCTCGAAGCGCCGCCAGACGGGCGCCCCGGTCCGCCGCGACCCAACACATGACTTTGGAGAAGGTGAAGTTCTGTGGCTCCCCGCGGACTTCCCAGATTCCCCGGTCGGGGCGCCGCCAACATTCCAGCGCCGCCTCCACCGCTTGCACCACAATCCGCCACGACCGTTCGCTCAGAGAGTCCCTGGAGCGGGTGTGTTCGAACACACAGTCGACGATCGCGCCAAGGATGTCGAACTGAACTTGGTTATAGGCGGCGTTACCCACTCTGACCGGCCGGCTACCGCCATAACCGGTGAGATGATCGAGCTCAATCTCGTCGGGTGCGACGGCTCCGTCCACGGGATACAAGACTTGAAGGTCCGCTCGCGCGCTCTTAGCGCCCTTCACGTGGCTCACTTGAGGTTCGAGCACGTCACCGAGAAACGCGAGGAAGTCATCCGCTTCGGTATCAAAACCGAGGGCGTGCAATTCTCGCAACGTGAAGGCGGCGTCTCGGATCCAGGTGAAGCGATAGTCCCAATTTCGGACGCCACCCAGCGTTTCTGGTAGCGACGTCGTGGGCGCGGCCAGGAGCGCACCCGTCGGCGCGTAGGTGAGTCCCTTGAGAGTGAGCGCACTTCGTTGGAGATGCTCTCGCCAGGGGTGATCAGGGAATCGCCCCCCGTCGATCCAGTCTCGCCAGAATCGACTGGTCTCCGCGCGACAGGTATCGACTTCTGCGCGATTCGAAGGCGCTGGAGCGTCGGACCAGCTCAAGACTACAAACGACGTCTCGCCTTCGGTGAGGCGATGACGGGCGCGCACCGCCCTTCCTTCAATCCCAAACCTCATGTCCCCTGTCAAGGTGAGTTTCGTAAAGTCCTGGTTGGTGGAAATGACCTTGTCATAGGAAGTACCTTCGTACTCCCACTGCGCATCCGCGCGACCGTAGTCGAACGATGGCTCGCAGTTAAGTAGTACGTCCACGTTGCCATGAAGGCACGTCACCGTGCGCACGAGCACGTGCTTGGCATCAGAGTCGCCGGGCGTGCGACGGTGGTGATTCGAGCGATCTCCCGTTCGATACCACGGCGCGACAGCTAAGAAGTCGTTGACGATGAGCCATCCACTACGGGTTTGCCAGGTGGTCGCGAGCACCATGGTGCCCGGCACGTACTGTCGGTGGGCCGGCACCGCACTATCGACGGGCGCCAATCGAAACGACCCCGCCGAACGGTCAAGCATGGTGCCAAAGACACTCGGGTCGTGAGGCTTGGGAATGCAAAACCACTCCACGGTGCCGTTGGGCGCCACGAGACAACTGTTCTCGCAGTCGGAAAGAAAGGCGTAATCCGATATCGGCGGAAAAATTGTCTCCAGAGTCTCCTGAATGGGAAAACCCCGCAAACGCGACTCTCCGATACGAGCGACGTTTCCGAAGCCCGGCTGATGACGCCCAAACGCGTTTTGATAATTGGGGGCACCTTGTGGATGATTTAATTCATTCGTCACACAGCCGCCGTTCCCACTACCTTCGGATATCAGCAGCCAGATGCCTTAGCATCATCAACGTCCGCGATACGATCTCGCCATTTTAGTTGAGAAATAAAGGTAACTGGTGGCGGGACTCGATCTACCAAGTGTTTCGAGGATTGCTATGGACGCCATGTGTGGCCCAGTCGTTGAATTTCGGTCATCGCGGTCTATACTGCTCCTTCTTGACACGACACCAGGGACTGGCGCAAACAAGAAATCACTCGCGCACCGCACTGACGCGACCTATTTCACTCCTGCCCAGAGCTCGCTGACATGAACACCTGGATCCGTGTAGCGGCCGGACTCTTCGGACTGCTCCTCGAGGTGCTGGTGCTCGACGCCGCCATTCGCACCTTCCTCCTGCCGAGGGTCGCCAACGTTCGCCTCAGCAAGACGATCGCCAAGGCCGTTGGCGCGGTCTTCCATGCGCTGGCGCGTTCGAGTAAGTCCTACCCGGTTAGAGATCGCATAATGTCCCTGTACGCATCAATCGTCTTGTTGGCCTACCAGGCGACGTGGCTGGCACTCAGTTTGGTGGCGTTTGCCCTAGGCTTCGTCGCGGCCGGTGCGCCCAACTTCGCGCTCGCCTTTAAAATGTCTGGATCGTCCCTCTTCACTTTGGGCACCACCGCCGCTCACGGCGGTGCGCTCACGGTGCTCGAATACGTCGAGGCGGGCGTCGGGCTGACGTTGTTGGCATTGCTCATTGCCTTCATCCCGGCACTGTACGGAGCGTTTCAACGCCGCGAGTTCTCCGTTTCACAACTCGCGGTTCGCGCGGGCATTCCGGCCACGCCGTGGGGCGTAATCGAGATCGCCCACAGTGTCGAGGCATACGACCGCCTCGATGAAATTTGGCGTGAGTGGGAGAAGTGGTTCATTGACGTGGGCGAAACGCATTCCACGCTGCCGATTCTCAACTTCTACCGCTCACCGAACCCCAATCAAACTTGGGTCGGCTCCGCGGCCACCGTCCTCGACGCCGCGGCACTGTATAACGCCGCGGTCGACGTCACTCCGTCGCCATCCGCCGGACTGTGTATTCGCGCCGGGTGGCTTACCCTTCGAAGGTTGGCCGACTACTTTCAAATTCCTTACCCCGTGGATCTCCATCGCTCGATCCCGATTGCCATTTCTCGCGAGGAGTTTGACTTGGTACTGGCACGTCTCGAACGAAGTGGCGTGCCCCTCGTCGCGAACCGCGACGCGGCCTGGAGCGACTTCGTGGGCTGGCGCGTGAACTACGACGCCATTATCGAAGCGTTCTACGTCCGATTCACCTGCCCTCGCACCGACTGGCATACGGCGGTCGTTCAGCCACTGTTCGAACCATCGAACCGGCGCGGCCAATAGCCGGACGAGGACCCACTACTGCGCTCGAGGTCGAGAACACCCCTTCAACTCTAGGAACGAATCGCGCGAGTTAATGGTGAGCGCCAGATACTAGATCTGACGACCGAGAAACGCGGCGAGTTGATCGGCCTGACTAGCGCCGGCCGGCGCGGCCTTCTCGGCGCCGAACGGATGTCCCTGGTCGTTTCGTAAAGAAGGAGAAATGTTCTTCTTCGATCCAGCCAGTAATTGCGCCGCCAGTTCGGGCGAGAGGTCGGTGCTCTGACCAGTGGCCTTCGCGAGATCCCAACCGTGGGTGAAGGTGTCCGTCGCCGCCAGTCCCACAAAGGCCGAACCGGGCATCTGACCAAAGGGCAACGTGATCGTCTTTTCCATCACTCCATCACCGGCAAACGCCTCCAAGCAGAGTTTCGAGCCGGTATCAAACTCGCTTACAAAATCACCTGCCGAAAAGTCGGGTGCCTCGCCATCGAAGCTCTCGCCGTTCAAGGCGGCGGTGAAAAAGAACTGGCCACCAACAATGTGATTGATGAGCTGACTTACGTTCCACTGCGCGCACGGGGTGGCATCGTTGAGTTGAGATTTCTTCACACCCGCGAGCACGCTTCGTGTGGAGGCAACGGCGGTTTTCAATGGTTCTGTGGACATGCCAACTCCTTATGTATTCAACCTCTCTTCAGTCAAAACTACCCGCTTGAAGAAACGGACGCCAGTGCGACAACTCAGTGGACTCGACCAAATTTTCCGGTCCTTCTTTCACCCACTCTTCACCAAGTCTCGCGCGTCGACCCAGACCTGTCGGACAACAATATTTTGGGTGCCGAGCACTCCGGCGTAGATTTAGGACAACAGTCAAAGGAGCGACGTGCCTTTCAACCTTACGGAACTATTGGAACTTCGCCGCGGGGAGAATTTTCAACTTCACGAAAAGTACCTCAATCCGCAACTGGCCAAGGTGGTAAAGACCCTTGGGTTTGATCGCTTCTACGAACGGGGCGAGGGCTGTTATCTCTACGACGACGAGGGCAAGCGTTACCTGGATCTGTTGAGTGGTTTTGGGGTCTTCGCCCTCGGGCGAAGCCACCCCGTGATAAAGGACGCGCTGCGCCAGGCGATAGCCGCCGATCTTCCCAACATGGTCCAGATGGACTGTGCCTTGTTGCCGGGGCTGTTGGCGGAACAGTTGGTCACGCGCAGTCACGCCGGCATCGAGCGCGTCTTCTTTTGCAACTCTGGTGCCGAAGCCGTCGAGGCCGCAATCAAATTTGCGAGAGCTCAGACCGGTCGTAGCAAAGTCTGCTATCACGCCCACGCCTTTCACGGGCTCACGACCGGCGCACTGGCGCTCAACGGGTCCCAAGAGTTTAAGAAAGGATTTGGACCGCTGCTACCCGGTACGATCGAGATTCCCTTCGGTGATCTCGATGTCCTGAAACAAGAGCTCCGCCGCGGTGACGTGGCCGCCTTCATCGCCGAGCCCATTCAGGGCAAAGGCGTCTACGAACTCGGCGCCGAACGCTGGCGGGAGATGGAGACGGCGGTGCACGACGCTGGGGCATTGTTCATTTGCGACGAAGTGCAAACCGGTTTGGGCCGCACGGGGAAATTTTACGCCTACGAGCACTACGGTTTGACCCCTGACATCATTACCGTTTCCAAGGCACTATCCGGCGGTTACGTGCCGGTAGGGGCAACGTTGACGAGTGACAAAATTTTTCGCAGCGTGTACAGCTCAATGGACCGAGCTTTGGTTCATTCCACCACCTTCAAGGGCAACCAGATGGCCATGGTCGCGGGACTCGCGACGTTGTCGGTGTTCGATGACGAGCACGTCGTTGAACACGCCGCGGACATGGGCGTCTTGTGGCGGACGAAACTCGAGGAACTGGCCACCCGCCGCGAGTTTTTACACGAAGTGCGCGGCCAAGGACAGATGATCGGTGTGGTCTTCGGCGCGCCGACTTCAGCCGGGCCACGGCGTCGGTGGCGAGCGATCGAGGCAACCCGAAGAGCAATGTTCTCTCAGACTTTGGTCGTACCGCTCTTTCACCGTTACCAAATATTGACCCAGGTGGCGGCCGACAACGTCAACGTGATCAAGTTACTGCCGCCCCTGATCGCCGGCCCCACCGAAGTCGACCTCTTCGTTAACGCCTTGGACGAACTCTTGGGCGACGCCGAACGAAACAGTCGTTGGCTCGTAGATTTTGGCGTGACGATGGCCAAAGGCGTTCTCAAGCGGACACGGACCTCCACGGGAAAGGCCATCGTCACGTCGTGACGAAACAACTCTCCAGTGGCGACCGCGCGGTAGTGACCGGGGCCGCGGGGTTCATCGGATCGGCGGTGACGCGTGCCCTCCTGGGCCGCGGCGTGAGCGTCGTGGCGCTGTTAGAGCCTGGCGCTTCGACTTCAAACCTTGACGGCCTCGACGTCGAATGCCACGAAGTCGACGTCACCGACCCGCTGCAACTCACTCACGCCTTTAAGGGTGCGCGTTACTGCTTTCATTTGGCCGCCAAGTTTGGGTTCTGGCCGAAGGATCCTTCCGCCTTTTACGCAATTAATGTCAACGGCAGTCGAAATGTCGTCAGCGCGGCGGCGGAGTCGGGCGTTGAACGCATTGTTTACACGTCGAGCGTCGCCACCCTCGGGCTATGGGACACGAAAGCCGGGCGTCCGTCGAATGAAGATGACTTCGCCGATCTCTCGCACCTCTATGGAAATTACAAGCAGACGAAGTACGTGGCCGAGCACGAGGTTCTGCGATTAGCCGCGCAAGGCGCGCCGGTCGTACTCGTTTTGCCGACCATGCCCCACGGGCCTTTCGACCATCGTCCGACTCCTTCGGGCAAGGTCGTGCTGGACTACCTCAACGGGCGCATTCCCGGCTATGTCGATACCGCCATGAACGTGGCGCACGTCGACGACCTCGCCGAAGGTCACCTTTTGGCGTTGGAGAAGGGACGACAGGGCCGAAGTTATATCTGCGGCGGTGACAACATTTCGATGGCCGAACTACTCGAAGTGTTGTCGAACGTGACCGGACTTCCCCGGGCCTCGCGACGCTTTCCTTCGACGTTCCCAATGCTCGCCGGGAGGGCTTCACAGTTCATTGAAGGGAACCTGCTTCGCCGAGAACCGAGAGTGCCTTTAGAAGCGGCCCAAATGGCCACGACGGTCATGACTTTCGACGATTCGAGAGCGCGGAGTGAACTCGGTTACCGTTCTCGGCCCGCGGCGTTCGCGCTCTACGATTCGGCCAGATGGTTCGTTGAAAATGGCTACGTCAGGACCGACCAAATGGCCAAGCTTCGCTGGAGCGCCCCCGACGAATCGAATGACCGGACGGATTGATCGTGGATAGAAAGACGCCCCCAGTCTCTCAAGGGACAACGAACTCACTACACAAGAGAGACCGGCAGCGACTCCATTCCTCGAAGGATGACGTTGGCCTTGTAGGTCACGGTGTCAGAAGCCCGCGCCAACCGTGGGGCCCGACGAACCAACGTGGACAACGCGACGTCAGCCTCCATCCGAGCTAATGGCGCACCCAGGCAGTGGTGGATACCAAAGCCGAATCCCAGGTGGTTATTGGGCGTTCGCGCCACGTCAAACTCGTCTGGATCATCAAACGCCAATGGGTCTCGATTCCCTGAGGCGAGCAGCAGCATGACGAACTGGCCGGCCCCAAGGTGCACGTCGCCAAGCTCGATGTCATGGAGTACGGTCCTTCCGGTCAGTTGGACCGGCGAGACATATCGCAACATCTCCTCAACGCCACTGCGCGCAACCGCAGAGTCAAGGCGATAACGCTCCAGCTGGCTCGGATGTTCGAGAAGGGCGAGGGCCCCTCCCGCGATGCTATTGACGGTGGTTTCGTGACCGGCGACCAAGAGCAAGATGCACGTCGAGAGCAATTCGGCTTCGCTCAAGACCGTGCCGCCATCCTCCGCGGCGACGAGTTGACTCAAGAGGTCCTCTCCTGGCGAACGGCGTCGTTCGGCGAGCAACTCGAAGAAATAAGCAGCGAACTGTTCACGGGCCTGGGCACTGGCCTCTACCACTTCCGAAGGAAGCAAGAAATTTGGGTCGAGACCTCGGGCGAGGGCGTGTGACCACACTTTAAATCTTTCCTGGTCGAGAACGGGTACGCCTAGCAGTTCGCAGATGACGCGCACCGGCAGCGGGTAGGCGAATCGGTCCACCAGATCGATAGTGCCCTCGTCAAGCGCGACGTCGATCAGTTCGTCGACGATCTCCTGGGTTCGCCCACGAAGCGCTTCGACTACCTTAGGAGTGAAGGCCTTGGCCACAAGACCGCGTAAACGTGTGTGATCAGGCGGGTCTCGAACAAGAAAGGAGCGGTTCTCGAACTCTGCGATGGCCCGTGGATCGTCCGGGTTTACTCCACCATCAAAGGCGTCCGATGTCCCTTCGTCCATCATGCTGGATCGCTCGACGCTCGCTCCGCGGTCGCGCAACACCGCGAGACAGTCCGCGTGGCGGGCAGCCACCCAAAACCCAAACTCGTTTCGATGGAGCGGGGCCCGTTGCCGCAGTTCGGCGTACAGCGGGAACGGGTCACTCGACCACCGGGGGTCAAAGAGGTTGAAAATCGGGCCGCCCGGACCAGCCTCCGAGACGATGTCAGTCACCTAGGGGATCGTAGCCCTATCGTGGCGAATATTCCGGCTTGACGATGGCTGTTACCGATCCCACACATCGAGTCGTTGTGTTCCGGCATCGCGGCGTTACGATGATCGTTCCCGAAACTCGAGACCTTCGAATTCTCCCGAGTTTCGCCACGCGTCAATGAAGGCGAAGTACGCGACTGAACCTTCGGGATAACGACTCGAGAAGAGTTGCTCGCGTCTACTCATCGGTTGACCCTCGTTGTTGTAGTAGCCCGGGGTGCAATCCGGATCAACCAAGAACGTCTCGCTCGTGCCCTCGAGCAATTTCATCCACGCTTGCTCGGCCTCCGCGCTCACTTCGACTTCGTCGGCGCCGGTTGCGAGCGCGCGACTGACGATGGCGGCGATCGTGGTAGCGGCCTCGGTGAGATTTTGAGTGACGTTGGAGATGAGATTCGCCGCCTGCGCCACGCCCACGATGAACAAATTGGGGAATTCGCGCACGTGAATGCCATGCATCGTTTTCATGCCGTCGTCCCACCGTTTCGAGAGTGCGATTCCACTTCGACCGAACGTATCGAAACCAGAACGTCGCTCGTACTCAGTACCGACTTCGAAACCCGACGCGAAAATGAGACAGTCGAGTTCATAGTGGATGCCGTCGACCCACACGCCGGTCTCATCAATCCGTTCCACCCCTCGCCCGCCGGTGTCGACCAAGCGAACGTTCGGCAAGTTATACGTCTGAAGGTACTCATCGTGAAAACACGGGCGCTTGCAGAGTTGGCGATACCACGGCTTCAGGGCTTCTGCCGTCTCTCGATCTTTCACGATGGCGTCCACCCGGAGGCGAATTTCGGTCATCTTCTCGTCGTCGCTGTCCTCGTAGGCGCGGCGCATCGACGCCGGACTGAGGTCACCTCCGTCGGCAATGACTCGGTCACGGATTCTCTGAGAGATGTCGGTCCAACCGTCCTTCACCAAATCCTCGTCGGCGAATCCGCCACTCTGCAATGTGGCGAAATTCGTCAGCCAACGCCCCTGCCAACCCGGTTCGAGGTCAGCGAACCAGTCGGGATCGATCGGATGATTGTTGCGCACGTCAATTGACGACGGCGTGCGCTGAAAGACGTAAAGCTCCTGGGCGGTACGCGCCAAATAGGGAATGCACTGAACCGCGGTGGCCCCGGTTCCGATGATCCCCACTCGCTGGTCAGCCAACTTCTCCATCGCGGCGCCGGCCGGGTCTCCGCCGGTGTAGTCGTAGTCCCAACGACTCGTGTGAAAACTATGCCGAGCGAACTTCTCGATGCCGGGTATCCCCGGCAACTTCGGTCGGTGCAAGGGTCCCGTGCCCATCGAGACGAACTTGGCTCGCATTTTGTCACCTCGATTTGTGCGAATGATCCACCGAGAGATGGATTCGTCCCAGCGAAGCTCAGTGACTTCGGTCGAAAAGAGCGCGTTGTCGTAGAGCCTGAACTCTTTGGCGATGAGCTGGGCGTGACGAAGGATCTCTGGAGCGAAGGTGTACTTCATCGTCGGTACGTGACCGGTTTCTTCGAGCAGCGGGAGATAGACCATTGCGGCCGTGTCGCACATGGCGCCGGGATATCGATTCCAGTACCACGCTCCACCCACGTCGCCCCCACCCTCGATGAGGCGAACACCCTCGACGCCAGCTTGTCGTAGGCGAGCGCCCGTGACCAGGCCCGAGAAGCCGCCACCGATGATGGCGACAGTCACTTCGTCAAATAAGGGCTCACGATCGACGCGTTCGGCGTATGGATCATCGAGAAAGTGAGCGAACCTCCCGGTGGCCTCGAGGTATTGGTCATTCGCGTCAGGTCGTAATCGCTTGTCGCGCTCCGCGCGATATTTTCTTCGCAACGCGTCTCGATCGATCGGCTCCATGACCGTGCCCTCTTCAGAATTATCTTTCGCCCCCATCACTACATCTTGCCCTGATTTAGCCATCATCGGCGCGCCAGCGAGAAAGGGCAGCGAAAACGCAATCATTCGTCAATGTGCGTTGTCCTCGCTGCGTCTCGGCCCAATCGCTCGGAGATGCGAGGAACCTTCCGCGCAATGGCACACGGCGCGAATATTCAATGGCGAGCCCGCACCGCACTGGTACGATCCGGTGGTGAGCGCGTCACGAACCAAGATTCAATGGCCCATTTTCTCAATCGGTGGTGATGCCTACCGGGTGGAAATCGCTGCCCCACCTCGAGCACGGCCCGACTTTTCGCGCCGTCGACCAACTCGTTGATCGTCCATGTCTGGCCTTAAGGCATCACGAACGATCGTCGTCGCCACTGTCACGACCCTCACCGTTGTGTTGAGTTTCGCTGCGCCAATGAACTCGGCACTGGCCACCTCCGGACGAGCGACACCCCACCTTCAAGCGAAGACGTCCGGCACCTTGCTACCGGGCACTAAATGTTCGGTCTTTCCGGTCGACAATGTATGGAATACCCCGATCACTGGACTCCCGGTCGACGCCAACAGCGCGACCTGGCTCTCTTCAATGGCGGCCGCCTCCACCGATCTCCACCCGGATTACGGACCGTCGGGCAACCCGAAGACGCCCTACGGCATTCCCTGGAAGATCGTTCCCGCCGGCACTCGCTTCACAAAGATCAAATTCCTCTACGCCTCCGAGAGTGACCGCGGCCCTTATCCGCTCACCGCCGCGACTCCGATCGAGGGCGGTTCCGATCGTCACGCCCTCATGGTCGATCCGAGCAAGTCGAGTACCTCCAAGGCGTGCACGCTCTTCGAAACGTACGACACCCACTACCGGACCCAGGGGCGCTCGACCGCGGGCTCGGGCGCGATCTGGAATCTCAACTCGAACGCCCTTCGACCGGCTGGCTTCACCTCGGCCGACGCCGCCGGCCTGCCGATTCTTCCGGGTCTGGTTAACTACGACGAGATCGCCTCGGGGTCCATGAATCACGCCATTCGATTCACCGTGGAATGTTCCCAGCAGTCGTACCTGTGGCCCGCTCGCCACGAGGCCGGTCAGGCCAACCCCAACTGCCCACCTATGGGGGCGCGCTTTCGCCTGAACGCCTCGTTTACGTTGCCCGCCGCGTCATGTAGTGCCTTCTGTCAAACCGTGCTCACCACGATGAAGACCTACGGGCTCATCGTGGCCGATAACGGAAGCAACTGGTACTTCCAAGGAACGGCCGACACGCGATGGACCAATAACGAGGTTGACCAGCTGAAGTTGATCCCGGCAAACCAGTTCGTGGCCGTGGACGAGTCGTGCCTTATGGTCAGCGCCAACTCCGCCCAAGCGAAGCAACCGGGCACCCCGGCGTATCAGCAAAGTTGCGGCTAGTCCGAGTCCGAGTCACCGATCGGGCCGCCTGGGGCCCCGGCTGGTTCGATGGTCACGCCACGCTCAATGCACCGAGGAGGTAATGCTCGCGTGTTGAGTCGGGTCGAGCAGTTCAACCCAAGTCTGACCCGGGGTCAGGGCGATGACGCGACCCGAGGAGTTCTTGTAGATGATGGGCTGACTCAGACCCTTACGGGACCACTTTGCTCGCTGGACTCTACCTGCGGTGAAGACCTCGGCCGGTCCCGAACCGACGAGAAGTGCGTACGATCCGAGCACCCCGACGCCCCCTAAGTATTTCACGTTCATCACGATTACATTCCTGGGCGAGAGGCGAACGCCCGTCGCCGAAACGTCGGGACTGCCAAAGATGGAGCGATCCCACGATCGAGTGGTCCCGTTCCACGTATACGACGCGGCGTAGCCCGAGGCGAAGCCCACGATGAACGAGTTCACTCGAGGTCCCCTTGCCGGAGTGGACACGGAGCGGTACGTAAACAGTGCGGGCGGTGGCTTCGGCTTCCCACCCTTCGCCATCAACAAAACGGCGTTCGCGAAGAGGTTGTGGGGAGGGTAACGCGTGGATACTCGAAACATGGCCGCGCCCGCGTTGGACTCGGTGATCAGCTTTACCGGGGCCGTGGCGATGCTCTCCAGGGCGTACTGTGCGCCTCCGGAAAAGGCGAAGATTCCGCCGATGCGATAGACGAGTTCGCGATCCGTCCTACGCACCGATCGTAGAGGACCCACTTCGGTGGGCAGGTGTGAATTGAAGATGACGGCGAGTCGGGTGATGCCCCCTTCGACGATCTCTTCATACACGTCGTCGGCCTTGTCGATGCCGTACTGGGGCATTGCCTCGGGCGTGTTGTCGATCTTGATGGTCAGAGCGGAACGACGCTGAGTCAACCTCGTAGGATCTGGCAGCCCCGTCAAGGGGGCCACCCTTGATCGTTTCAACGGCGAAGTGGTATTTGGCCGTGTCGTCGTAGTCGAAGATAGACCGAGTGACGTGGTCGTGGTTGAGTCAGCGTGGGCACCCGACGCGCCAAGGGTGGCGACGCTCAAACACACCACTATCACGGGCCCGATAACGCGACGCATGAAGGCAACTTACTTGGTCCGCGTCGCCCAATCGCGTCGTGACCAAGTGCAATGAGCGGGTCGACGGATGCTGCGAAATATGGGGACCGGGATCCTTCGCTGGTTTCGCCTCATTTCGACACAACTTCCATTGCCAGAGGTATTAGGCAGCGACTAATTAGGTCCGCAGAACTCTGGAAGATTCGGCGCATTGCGCAAGGAGGGGCCGGGATCACCCGCGAACATCTCAGCCACGGGAGGATTCTGATTTCCATAGGCGACGAGGCCCGGCACGAGTGCCGCTCCTTGAAGAACGATGCGAAAAAAACGCGTCGACGTCGATGCCACGACTCGAAAGGCCGGCACGTCGACGCCATCGAAGGGAGGAAGGTGATGAGCGCTATGCAACTCGAGAAACCACTTGTTGGACTGATCAATATCCCCGTAGAGTTTCACGTCATTGCGAATCGGATTGCATTGATCGGCCGCGCTCTGGATAATCAATAATGCTGGATGGCTCGCTGGCGTTGCATAGCTCTGGGCCCCGTCCTCTTGACCCGACATGACCACAACCGCCCGATAATCAAGTCCCGCTCGCAAGCTGGCGTAACTCACGCCCTGGAGATTGTTGCCGCGAGCATAAGCGAGTAACCCGACCGCCGTCGCCCCGTCGGAATGTCCGGCCAGACCAAGTTCCGAGGCATTCACCAGTCCGTTGGCGACGGGGCATCCGGGCGAGAGACCAGCCGACGCTTGGAGAATGGCGCGCGTCACAAAGGTCATGTCTGCCGGTTCGTTTCGAATGTCATCTTCGGTGTTCGCACCGTGTTGCGCCGCGACGGCGAATCGGTTCTCATCCGGAAAGAAGGGCGCGGCAACCACAAAGCCGGCGCGCACCCACGCGTCAAGTAGGGGCGCGAACGTCTCGGGGGTGACGTCGTAGCCATGCGCGAAAACGATCATGGGATAACCACCGATTTTCGCCTCGGGCTCGGCACCGTTAACTGGGTTTGGATCCCCCGCCACAGATTGGGTCGGATACCTGATTTCGGTGACGAGCTTACGTTCGTTGGACAGTACTGAGGTGGGCGTCGTCGAATAGTTCAGCACGTTTCGTGTGTGATCGACGAAAGTGCAGCGCGCCACGCCGACGCCAAAGGGCGCCGAGGGAGTCTGTTGAACCGCGAGACTGTGGCTCGCATTCGCCGGAACAGTCACGAAGAACGACGCGGTCACGATGACGCCCGCTACCAGAACACTGGGGCCGCCCCGAAAGGGACTGCGCTCACTCTTTCTGGTTGGTCCTAGCGGCACCCACCAGCGCAAACTTCGATAACTGAAGAACTGAGGTCGCCCGAAGCATGAGGCGACGGCCTTCATCGAACGAACAAAGTAATTATTGACGTCTCGGGACTCACAAGGCGATCTCTTGGCGATAGACACATCCTAATCTTCGCTCGCATGAACTAGCTGGCCACGATCCGACGCCGTTCGCCATCTCGAAACCGGACACGCTCGCGGCAAGATCGTCATCACGGTGTGAATGAACGGTCGAAGCGCCGTGAACCTCGAGTTGTTGAGGGCGTGACTTCGGCGCGTTGAGGTGCCAAGGGGCACGAAACGGACGGGGGCGTGAAACCTTCGCGATTTGGCGACGGTCACCCAGCGGTGACAAGGCTTGTCGGTTAACATTCTCGTGCCTAGGTTTCCAGCGACACGATGAAGCGGAGGGTCCATGCCGTACGCAACAGGACGTGTGATTCACGACGCCGACGCCCACATCATGGAGCCGCCAACGTGGCTACGCGATTACGCCGAAGAGCGGTTCCGCGACGAACTGCCCGTACTGCGTTTCGAGAGCGGAAACGAACTGCGCCAGACCGGCAGCCCCGAAGATCAACAAAGCGACCTACTCGCGTCCTTTGATCGGCTACGCGAGAAGCACGCCTCGGCGGACTACCGCGCCGAGGAGGATGCCGAGATCATGTCACGCAAGAATTTCGCCGC
>PKXH01000004.1 GCA_003133405.1 Acidimicrobiaceae bacterium
ATCGCGACGTTGTTGCCCGCGATGAGCGCGTCGGTGCACGCACGCGACGCCGCCAAGTGCAGGTAAGTAAAGAGCACCTGATTCCTATGCGCGCCCAGGCGCGCGTACTCCGCGGCGACGGGCTCTTTGACCTTCAACAACAGCTCACTTTCGCTCCAGACGTCGTCGGCGCTATCGACGAGTACCGCGCCGCTGGCCTCGTAATGCGCGTCGGGAATCGACGATCCGATGCCGGCGCCTCGTTCGATGAGTACNNGCCGATGATCATCGTTGATCACACTTTCACTCTGATGCCACTTCCACGCTAATCAATCGCCATACAACGCGTTTGCGAACAGCGTTGGTACGCCCTAAAACTCAAGGTTGTGCATGACGTGCTTTAGCCGGGTGTAGTCCTCAAAGCCGTAGACCGAGAGGTCCTTGCCGTAACCGGACTTCTTGAAGCCACCGTGGGGCATCTCCGCGACTAAGGGAATATGGGTATTTACCCAAACGCAGCCAAAGTCCAAATCTCGGGTAAAGCGCATGGCGCGTCCGTGATCTCTGGTCCACACCGATGAAGCCAGTCCGTAGTCGACGCCATTGGCCCACTCCAGCGCTTGGGCTTCGTCAGAGAACTTCTGTACGGTAATGACAGGACCGAAGATTTCGCTCTGAATCATCTCGTCATCCTGATGAAGTCCCGCCACGACGGTGGGCGCAATGAAGTACCCCTCATCCCCCACGCGCGAGCCACCCGCCACGAGCGACGCGTGCTTGGGCGTGCGTTTTAAGAAACCGGTGACGCGCTCAAACTGGCTTAGGTTGTTCACTGGGCCAAAGAGCGCATCCTCGCTTTCGGGCGGTCCAATCACCGTACTCTTCGCTTGCTCGGCGAGCGCGTCGACAAAGTCTCGGTACACATTCGGACCGGCCAACACGCGCGTCGCGGCAGTGCAGTCCTGGCCCGCATTGAAGTAGCCAGCCACGGCAATTGTCTCGACCGCCGAAGCGACGTCGACGTCGTCAAAGACGACGACCGGGGCCTTGCCACCGAGTTCTAGGTGCACGCGCTTGAGATTCTTTGACGCCGCACCCGCGACCTCCATACCAGCTCGCACCGACCCGGTGATCGACACCATCGCCGGAATCGGGTGAGCGACAAGCGCCCGGCCCGTGTCGCGGTCACCGCACACGACGCCAAAGACCCCCTCCGGAAGTACTTCGGCCATCAACTGGGCCATGAACAACGCGGATGCCGGCGTCGAATCGCCCGGCTTTAAGACCATCGTGTTTCCCGCGGCGATGGCCGGTGCCCACTTCCACACCGCCATCATCATCGGATAGTTCCACGGCGTCACTGCGCCACAGACGCCCACCGGCTCGCGGCGAACGTAGCTCGTCATACCCTCCATGTACTCGCCCGCGCCGCGACCTTCTAACAGTCGCGCCGCGCCGGCGAAGAAGCGAATCTGATCAATCATGGGAGGAATCTCTTCACTCATAGTGAGTGAGATGATCTTTCCGGTGTTCTCCGCCTCGACTGCGACGAGCTCATCGGCGTTCGCCTCGAGTAAGTCGGCGATCTTTAATAGTGCGCGTGCACGTACCGAGGGTGTTGTGCGCCGCCACGAGGTGAAGGCCTTGGCGGCAACCTGAAAGGCGTGGTCCACGTCCGACTCATCCGACACGGGCATCTCGGCGAAGGGCTGGCCGGTGACGGGACTGAGTAACTCGACGTATTTTCCGCTACGGGGCGCAACAGATTCGCCCCCAATAAAGTTGGCCAAGCGACGCATACACCCTCCTAAAGTCGGGCCGTTTTCTTACTGCACCCCTGGCCACTCTGCCAGATATCGCTTGGCCTTCGCAACCGCCAACTAAGGAAAAGTTCGTCTAAAGGGCAAAATGCGACGTTATCCGTCGTGAAAAGGGCCTATACTGTCTGTATCCGTAGTTACGGAGCCCGATGGGCCACCGGACCAGGAGCCGACGATGCCTGCCACCAAACCACAACGAGCGAGTCAAACGAACGAAGAACGTTCGAACATTGAACTCATCAATTCAGCCCCCGGTGCGCTCGACGCTCTCGATCGCAAGATCATCAGCCTGTTGCAACAAGACGGACGTCGGGCTTACGGCGCAATCGCCGAAGAAGTCGGACTCTCCGAGGCCGCCGTGCGCCGTCGAGTCCAACGACTGCGCGACTCGGGCGTCATGCAGATCGTCGCCATCACTGATCCCCTGCAACTCGGCTATGGCCGCGAGGCGCTGATCGGCATTCGCGTCCAAGGCGACGTTCGATTGGTCGCGGACAAGGTCGCGGCGATTGACGAAGCGAACTACGTCGTTATGACGGCGGGCAGCTTTGACATCATCGCCGAGGTCATCGCCGAAGACGACAACGACTTGGTCCATCTTCTGAATGACTCGATCCGCTCCATTCCCGGCGTGACCGAAGTCGAGACGTTCTTGTATTTGAAACTGGCAAAGCAAACGTACGAATGGGGTACCAAGTGACACTTCGCGAGGCCATCACCGACGGCATGATCGTCACGGACGAACGTCAGGTCAGCCATAACTACTCCGAGCGCGCACGACGCAACCTGTGGTTGCAGATGTCGCGAATGGGCGTCTACGACGAGCACAATGAAATACCCATCATGGTGCGAGGCGAAGGCACGCACGTATACGACGCCAATGGCTCGAAGTACTTCGACGGACTTTCCGGTCTGTTCACCAACGCCCTCGGACACGGTCGCACCGACATCGCCAACGCGTCCGCTCAGCAGATCAGTACGCTCGCCTACTTCCCGCTATGGACGTACGCGCACCCAATGGCCATCGAACTGGCGGAACGAATCGCGAGCCTCACGCCCGGCGACCTCAATCGCGTCTTCTTCACCACCGGGGGCGGCGAGGCGAACGAGAGCGCGTGGAAGCTCGCTCGCCAGTACCACAAGATTCGCGGCGACCTCGATCGCTACAAAGTCATCAGCCGCGACGTGGCCTACCACGGCACCACGCTCGGCGCCCTATCGATTACGTCACTCGAGGCGCTGCGCAAGCCCTTCGAACCACTGGTACCCGGCGCGGTGAAAGTGCCGGCGGTTAACTTCTACCGGGCCGAGAAGCACGGCGACGACTTTGAGGCCTTTGGCCTGTGGCACGCGCACCAGATCGAAGAAGCCATTCTCCGCGAGGGTCCCGAGACCGTGGCTGCGGTCTTCCTCGAACCCGTCCAGAACGCGGGAGGGTGTTTCGCGCCTCCCCAGAGCTACTGGAAGGCGGTCCGAGAGATCTGCGACCGCTATGGGGTGCTCCTCGTCTCCGATGAGGTGATCTGTGCCTTCGGTCGCATAGGCACGTGGTTCGGTGGTCAAAAGTACGACTACGTTCCCGATATCATCACCGTGGCCAAGGGCATCACGGCCGGCTACGCACCACTGGGCGCGATGATCGTCTCAGACCGAGTCGCCGAGCCGTTCCAAGACGAAGACGTCGCGTTTCTACACGGCTTCACCTGGGCCGGACATCCCGCGTCGTGCGCGGTCTCATTAAAGGTTCTCGAAATACTCGAGGACGAGAAGGTCCTCGAGAACGTGCGCGCGAACCAGGAGTACTTCTTCCAAAGCCTCAACGCCTTAAAGGAGATCCCCATCGTGGGCGACGTGCGCGGCACGGGCTACTTCTGGGGCATCGAATTGGTGAAGAATCAAGAGACCAAAGAGACCTGGGCCGGCGACGACGCCGAACGACTCCTTCGAGGCTACGTGTCACCCGAGATGTTCCGTCGTGGCCTTATTTGTCGATCGGACGATCGGGGAGACCCCGTGGTTCAGCTCGCGCCGCCGCTGATCTCGACGCGAAACGACATTGATTTCATGGTCGGGGTACTTCATGAAGTCTTCACCGGAGCATCCAAGCTCAACCACTAGTGCAGGCACCGCGCTCGCTGTGGTGGTCGACGCTCGATCAACCAGTGGCGCCACGGCCCTCTCTACGCGAACATCTCGATGTCGACGTCGCAATCGTGGGCGGCGGGTTCACCGGCCTATGGAGCGCGCGAGAACTCAAACGACGTGACCCCTCACTGCGTGTCGCCGTGCTCGAGAAGTCGGTCTGTGGCTTTGGGGCCTCCGGACGCAACGGGGGCTGGGCCTCGGCGCTCTATCCCCTCGGTGACGAGGCTGTTCTCGCGCGCCACGGCCGCGACGCTTTTGACCACCTTCGCCTCGAACTTCAACGGGCCGTTCGCTCGCTGGGCGAGGCCATCGCCCTTGACGGCATCGACGCGCACTTCGTCCAAGGCGGCACCTTGACCTTTGCGCGAAACGTCGTTCAGGCCGAACGACTGCGCCAGGCAGTCGCTTCGGCGTGCGAACACGGCGCAAAACCCGACGACCTGGTCTGGCTCGATGCGAAGGGGGCGGCTGCTCTGGGATCACTCCACGGATCCCTCGGTGCCATGTATTCCCCCCATTGCGCACGAATCCATCCCGCGCGATTGGTGCGCGGGCTCGTCAAGGTGAACGAGCGCCTCGGGGTCAAGATCTTTGAGAACACGACGGTGACGCGTCTCGTCGGCGGGAACCGTTACCGCCAGCCCGAAGTCGTCACGCCAGGCACCAGCGTGCACGCCCGATTCATCATTCGCGCGACGGAGGGGTACACGACCACGCTGCCCGGTGAGCGGCGCCGTGTCGCGCCGATCTACTCACTCATGATCGCCACCGAGACTCAGAGCCGTCAATTCTGGGACGACGTCGGCTTTCGACGCTACGAAACTTTCGCCGACGACCGTCACCTCATCATTTATGGTCAGCGCACGCACGACGATCGCATCGCCTTTGGTGGACGCGGGGCTCTCTACCACTTTGGCTCGACCGTGGAGGAGCGCTTTGACCAGAGTGCCAAGGTCTTTGACGCGCTCGAAACGACCTTGCGAGAACTCTTCCCCTCACTCGAGGGGCCTATCACCCACCGCTGGGGCGGACCGATCGCGATGTCGCGCGACCGCTCGCCGTCGGTGCTCGTTGACTACGATTCGGGCCTCGCCAGCGCCGGTGGGTACACCGGTGACGGCGTGACCTTAAGTTACGTCGCGGCCAACTGCGTGGCCGATCTGCTCTGTTCGCCCGGCGCCGATACGTCCTTTACGAGACTGCCCTTCGTGCAACACCAGAGTCGACGTTGGGAGTTCGAACCGCTGCGCTGGATGGGCATTAACACGGGCCTCGCCCTGGCTGTCTGGTCCGATCGGGTGGAAGGGCGCCGGGGCCGATTGAGCCGTGCGAGCGGTTGGCTCGATCGGCTCTGACACGGCTCCGAACGTTAGCGAAGAATGTTGACTGCGCGTGCCGCGACGACGGCGATGGTGACGAGTGAAATGACGGATTCTGAGGCGAAGAGCGCTTTGGCCTGAAAGGAGAGCGGCATCGCGTCAGCGGGCGCGAAACTCGTGCCATTGGCGAGGGACGTGTAGAGATAGTCCCAGAAACGAGGATGCCAGTCACTCGGCGCCAACTGAGGGTTCTCCATCTGAGGAAACTGAATGTCGGGCAGACGCACGTCGGGTCCCGCGCGAATATGCGGTCCCCCGCGGTCCAATTCCCAGAACCACAGCCCAAACACGATGACGTTGGTCAGCCAGACTGAGACGGCGGAGTAGATGAGTTGACGGCCCTGGGACACGTGAGCATTCAAGAGGTGATTCACGAGCAGCACTACAGACCCGCAATTGGCAACGGTCACGAGGGCCACGAGGCTCACGCAGAGATAGCGGACCCATGGCGCGTCGTCGGGGCGTCGGTGCCTCCTCGCCGAAAGTGGAATGAGTGGCAGTACCACCAACACGGGGAGCAACCATCGAGGTCCGACGGCCAGGCGACTCGGTAGTACCAAGTACAACCCGGCACAGGCGAGCAGCGCCAAATCGGCCGGCCAGCGGGGTTCGGCTCGAACGTTCTGCACTCGCGCTGAATTAACTAAGGCTTGCTTGTGCCAACGACGTCAGATCGCGAGGCACCAAGATCGAAGCCACACTCTGAGAGTTCAAGAGCTGCTCTAACACTGAGTTCGTCACGGGCTTCACGCTTGTGCGCGCCGGCGTGGCGATGTGGGTGGGCTGGTTGTACGACTCCACCGTCACGCTCAAGGTCATCTCGGACTTCTTCGTCTTCACCGTGAGCGTGCTCTGTGAGACTTCGCCCTGACTCCCGACGGTGATGATCCAACGAACTGAACCGACCCTTGATGGTGACGTGGCTGAACCAAGGAGACTCGAGACTGCGACGCGGTCACGGTAGAAGTCATAGGTAGTGGTGTAGCCACTCCTTGTGACGGTCTTGTGATCGAAACCCGTGATGAGGTCGATATCGGGCTTGGTCATCTCGAGCGCCACACCAAAGAGCGAGGGCGTCTTTAGCGCTGCGGCGAGCCACGGGCCACTCGACACGTCGGCCGAGCGAGCGTAGAGATGGCCATGGATGAGGCGAACCTCTATGGCGGCCGTCGCCACGACCAGCGGGAAACGTACGACGGCGTCGACTCGATTCGTCTTGAAATTCACCTCCACGTTCGCGCTGAGGCCAAAGGGGGCGCCCGTCGAGAGGGTAACGAGCAAGTCCGCCGACGACGGTGGATAACCATTGAGAGTCAGCGGGTCTTTGGTGTGAGCACTGAGATTCGAGTCGGTGGCGGCGATCACAACGCCGGTCACGGTGAGCGCCAACGCGACCACGACGAGCGCGAGGGCCATGAAGCGCGTTTTTACTGCCACCGTTCTACCCTACTGTTTCGTCTTCTTGCGTTGAGGGCGTGACGTCAGGGGTGCTGTAAGAGTTCGATGAGCAATTCGTGGGAGATATTGCGCCCACTCGCGATAAAGCCGATTCTCGACGTCGTGTCGTCCACGCGATTTGTCGCGATGGCCGCGTACGAGGCCGCGGCCGAACCTTCCATGACGAGTCCGTTCACTTCGACGATCTCGCGCACGGCGTGACGAATTTCGATTTCAGGTACGAGTACTAATTCGATGCCGCTTTTGGCAACCAATTCGTTGGTGATAGCCCCTTCGTCACCACCGCCCGCGAGGCCGTCGGCGATCGTGGCGCGATGAACCACCTCACTCATCGCCGCGCCCCGCAGCACGTGATACAGCGCCGCGCTCTCTTCTGGCTGCACGCCCGTCACGCGAATATCCGAGCGAGCGTGCACGTCACGAGAGATCAGCGTGCCCGAGATGAGCCCGCCCCCGCCGACGGACACCACGACGTGTTCAATCTCGGGCGCTTGGAGCAACATCTCGTCAAAGACAGTCGATTGACCGGCGATCACGTCACTGTCGTTGAAGGGTGAGATGAACCGGATGCAGCGCTCGTCGGCCAGTCTCTTCGCCTGGGCCTGCGCGTCATCAAACGACGAACCGAATTGGAGAAGCTCGATGTCGTATTTCGCGAGCTTTTCGACCTTCGCCGCCGACGCATTGGTGGGCACCACGACGGTGGCGTGTACTCCCAGCAACATCGACGCGTGCGCGATGCCCAGTCCGTGATTACCGGCCGACGCGGTGATGACCGCGCCCGTGGGGTCCTCGCGATGCGCCGCGTCAATCGCTGCGAGGGCGCCGCGAATTTTGAAAGAACCGGTGACCTGGAGACTTTCGAGCTTGACGAAGACTTTTCTCCCGCGAACCAAGATCGTAACCGTCGGCGTGGGATCGACGTACTGCGAAACCACGCCCCGGGCGTGCTCGAGTTGTTCGTGCGTGGGGGGCAACACGAGTTCAATCATCTCGTTCAGCCTACCGGGCAATTTTTTCGCTCTCTTTCTACCCTCAAGTAAGGTCGGCGAGTGCACACGATTCTTGGCGTCATTCTCGTCGCCTCGATCGCGTTTGTTGGAACGATGTTCGACAACGTCTTCGCCTTCGCCGCGCAACTGGTGGTCACGGAGCCGACACGATTTCGCCGCGTCGGATGGGCGCACGCGCTGGCCATCTCCACGATCATCGTTCTCGCCGGCGGCGTCGCCTCGCTCCTCGCTCCCCTTCCCCTTCGCTGGATCGGGCTCCTGTGCGTGGCGCCCTTTGGCTTCGCGCTGCACTTTTGGCGTCATCGCGCCACGACGCGAGAACAGTTTCGCCGCGGAAGCGTGACTACCTTCGCGCTGACGATTGGTCGGGGCAGCGACAATCTGGCCGTTTGGATACCATTGATTCGCGCCAACGACTTTGCCCACGCTTCGCTGTCCATTGCCACGTTGACACTCTGGGAGATGGCCTTTCTCTTCAGTGCGATGAGACTCGCGGTCCACCCACGCATCGTCGATTGGGGCAACGAGCATGCCGCGGCGTTCATGCCCTACGCGTACGTGATTCTGGGTGTCCTCATCTTGTTCGAGTGCCGCACGATCTGATCATTCCACCCTGAGAACCCGCGCGGCGAACGGTAGCGTGGTCGTCATGTCGCAGAGCACGCCACGACAGACCTTGCGTCGCCTCACCGTCATCGTGGCCATCCAGTGGATGGGCGCGACCCTCGGCCTGCCGCTCCTGCCACTCTTCCTCGAACATCGCGACGGCACGCCGACCATCATCGGACTGATCATGGCGACATTTTTCGTCGCCGGCGTCGCTACACAGTTCGCCTTTGGCCATCTGGCCGACAAGTTCGGTCGTCGCCGCCTGCTCGTCGGGAGCCTCGTGACCTACGGTCTCGCCTCCATGACCTATCTGCTGCCCGTTTCCGCTCCGTGGCTCGCTCTGACTCGCGCGTTCCAAGGTGCGTCGGCCGGCGCGCTCGAGGTCATTTCATTGTCCGCGGTCGCCTCGCTCTTTCCAGAGTCCGAACGGGGACGAGCCGTGTCGCAGATCTTTGCGGCACAGCTCTTTGGCATCGCCATCGGCCCCGTGGCGGGGGTCGTGGCCTCGGTCAACGATCTCGGTTGGGCCTTTTTTGTTACTGGCCTCGTCAGTCTCGGCGCCGCGGTCGTCGCGGCACGAACCAATCTCGGTGACCGGTCGTACGACCCCTCACCCTTACCCAAACTGCAGTGGAACTCTCAACTTGTGGGGTCGCTCTTCGCGGCCAGTGCTTCGGGACTCGCGATCGGCGTCTACGAAGCGTGCTGGAGCCTCTTGTTGCACGCGCACCACGCGAGCACCTTGCAGATTCGCTTGAGTTGGACGATGTTCTGTATTCCGTGGGTGTTCTTGAGTCGCACGGGCGGTTGGATCGCCGACCATCTCAATCGTCGTACCACGGCCCTCTTCGGATTACTCAACGGAGCGGCGTTTTTGGCGACTTACCCGCATATCCACAACAATGTCGTGATGTTGTTCCTCGGATCGGCAGAGTCCCTCGGAGCAGCGCTCTCGTCACCCTCCATCGCGTCCATGCTGAGCCAGGGTGCCACGTCACGCGAACTCAGTCGTCGCCAGGGTCTCTACGCGACCTCAACGACGGCCTCTCTCGCCCTGGCGGCAATGGCGTCGGGCTTTCTCTTCACGGTCAACACGGCACTCCCCTTCACTCTGGCCGCGGTGGTGTCGGCGCTCTTAGCGGTCTCGACGATCTTCTGGTGGCGAGGGGTACATGGTCGTATTGGCGTTACACCTCACACGCCCCCCACGCCACCAGCGCCATAGAGATCTGCGGCGTCGGCACAGCCGTCCGCAATTTCTGGGGCCACGCAGCGGAGTGGAGGAAGGGACTCGGAAGAAGTGGCTCCACGCTTTCACCACGTCACGTCGTGTCATTAATCTACTATTTCCATTGTCTTAATGGAAATAGTCATGTATCGTGTCCGTAGATGGCGCGGAACCCTTCAAAGGTGGCTCGGCCGAGGTGGCGATTCTCGGACGATATGGGACGAACGAGGGTGCCCCTTTTGAACTCTTCGTGTCCTTGGCGATGACTCCTGAGGTGACGATCTCAATTCGAAATCGATGTAGCAGTACTCCGTAACAAAGCGTTATGGCCGAATAGAAGGGAATGAGAATTGTGACAATTGTTGATGAAGAACTCAAACTCGATGTGGAACCGCTGTCGGGTTCAATCGGAGCCGTGATTCGCGGAGTCGACTTACGCGATATGAGTGATGACGAAGTGGCAGCCATTCGCAAAGTGTGGCTAGCTCGAAAGGTAGTGTTCTTTCCCCAACAGCACCTCAGCCCAGACGCACACCTCGCATTTGCGGGTCGTTTCGGCATACCCACTGAAGGGCACCCAGTGATTCCAGGCATCGACGGGTACCCCAATATTTTTGAGATCGACTACACGAAATCTCGCGAGCTGTACGCCACGTACGGTGACGTCGCGACGCGGCGCAAGGGAATTGATTGGCACACCGACGTCACGTTCGTCAAGCGCCCGCCGCTGGGTTCGATTCTCAATGCGAAGGTCATCCCTCACTCCGGCGGAGACACGATGTGGTCAGACCAGGGAGCCGCTTTCGCAGATCTGAGTCCGTCACTCCAGAACTATTTGTCGACGTTGCACGCAGTGCACGACGGCCGCGACGCGTTCAAGAACATACTGGAACGAGTGGGCAAGGGCAATTGGGAAGGTAAGGAATTCGCCGAACTCGAGCCGGCTACCCACCCCGTTGTTCGTACTCATCCAGAGACGGGCGAACGGGTACTTTTCGTGAACCCCGGTTTCACATCGCACATCGTTGAGCTCGACGGTCACGAAAGTGCGGCCCTACTGGAGTTCCTCTACCAACACTCGGTGCGCCCGGAATTTACCGTCAGGTACCACTGGACCCAGGGCGACGTCGGATTCTGGGACAATCGCTCAACTCAGCACGCCGTGGTCGGGGATTTTGGCGCTCAGCATCGAGTCATTCAGCGAGTCACGTTGAAGGGCGATCAGCCAGTTTGATACCGTGCCGAGTTGGTCTCGAGTGATGCATCTTGCTCGAGACCAACTCGGTAGCGGCTTTCTCGCGCGCCTATCAACGACGACTCTGACAACATCGAGAGACTTGGTAGGGTCCTAGATGGTCAGTCCCACGTAACGAGACGCTGGTGCATGGCCAACCGCTCCGTCGATGATGAGCTGCGTCAGTGACAAGGCGAGCCAACACCTCGGACCTCGAGATTGTGTTGTTGACGGCGAACGAATTGGTCCACGACGACACGCGCGTTTAGTCGTTCGAGGAATTCTCCGAAGAGGTGGCGACATCGCGGTCGTGGTTCACCACCTGATACTTCGCCCCCGAGGTCGTGCCGCTCGAAGTGGCGACCGTGGCGGTGGGCAGCTTGATCGCCGAATTCAGGCCACCACTCTGGTTAATCACGGTGATACCCAGGCCGACGGCGGCGAGCACGGCGACGACCGAGGCGACACTCACGCGGCGCACTAGCTTTCGCTTCGTGGGTCGATACATGGGAACCTCCTAGGGATCGTTCTTCGGACATTTCCAGTGTGCCGGGACGAGATGAAGACCCCCCAAGGTCGGACTAATAGGTCAGTAATAAAAAATCTGAGATTTAACACTGATCACCCCCCGCTTCTTAAGTTTTCGGTAAGACTGTCCCGGTACGACCAGCCCCCCACGGAGTCGTCACCGATGACACACATCTATTAGGGAGGACCACTCAGTGGCAACCACGGAAATTCACGACGGATCCGTCGGTGACGAAGCGTTCAAAGTTGAGCGGCGCGGCATCGACTACGTCCCCGAGACGGAGCGCTGGGCGACCTCACGCAACATCGGTGCGATGTGGACGGGTTCGGCCATCAACGTTGAATACTTCATCTACGGCGCCTTGCTCATGGGATTTGGATTCAAATTCTGGACGGCGATGAGCATCATCGTCATTGGGAACCTGTCGTTCTTCTTCGTGGGACTGGCGTCACTGCAGGGACCCGAGACTGGAACCACCGCCTTCGCAATCAGTCGAGCCCCCTTCGGCTCGCGAGGATCTCGCATCGTGAGTTTCTTCAACTGGATTACGCAGTTGGGATTTGAGACCGAGGGTCTGATTCTGATCGTCGGAGCGGTCATCGTGCTGTGCCAGTTTGGCAACGTCCACGTCAGCAGCCCCCTCAAGGTGATCTTCATCATTCTGGCGGCGGCCATTCAGGCCATCGTTCCCTACTTGGGTCACGCCACGATGGTCAAAG
>PKXH01000009.1 GCA_003133405.1 Acidimicrobiaceae bacterium
TATACGATGCGTGCTTAGAACTAGGAATCAAAGAAATTACCTTTTACGGATTTACGGTCGATAACACTAAACGTCCACCCGTCCAGATAGAAGCCTTTCAAAAGGCGTGTGTTGACGCCGTTACGATAATGGATGACAGGGATGCGGACCTGCTAGTAGTTGGAAATACTCAGTCACCATTATTTCCAAAAGAACTCCTACCCTATACTCAACGAACCAGATTCGGGAAAGGCCGCATAAAGGTGAATTTCCTCGTCAATTACGGCTGGAATTGGGACCTCAATTACTCATTGAAGAAGGGTTGTTTTAGTCCAAAGGACAATCTCACTGACGGAATTGCCTCCGCAGATATCTCGAGAATTGATTTGATCGTCCGTTGGGGCGGTGGGCGAAGATTAAGTGGGTTCCTGCCAATTCAATCGATNNTCTAAAAATGGAGGCGTCGTCGGCGGAGGAAAGGGGATTCGAACCCCAGACCCCTAGCATGCCATCAACAATTTCGACGTTTCCTGAAGAGTCTCTTTGTTTTTGGGGTTGTTTGGACCGTTGCTTGCATTGAACATCGTGCAAGGGTAGGGGGCCGTTAGCGACCGGCAGTGAGGGTTCACGTCGGAGAGCGCACGTCAGCAATCTTCGACCGGAGACTCCAACCGTTGAATCGCTGATGGTGAAATGAAAATCACTAATTCCCTCAGATAACGAACGGGCGGCAAGACACGGTGACGTTGTCCCTTGACGTCTTGCCGAACTTAACCAAGACGCTGCTTTCTTTTGACCTCGGCCAGGTTGTTGTTAATTTGTAGTGGCCTACAGGCACGTCAAAGTGGTACGAAATAGTGCCATAATCGGCCGAGACGTTATACGTGTCATAGGTCTCGTTATCCTTCGTCAAAATCACAATGAGCGGATTAGCCGGTGACGCGTCGAATTTCTTCGCGGTACAAGGTCTTACGTCGCCAACGATCAGACCGAAACCACCGATTGGTCCGCTCAGCGTTGATGGATGTCCTTTGGAAGAACCGCACGCTGCAAGTACGAGTCCTGAGAGGACGAGTACGGCAGTGATCCTTAGATGACGGTTCACCCTGTCAGACTATGACTAGCTCTTCGCACAGATTGTTGCAGTGCTCATCGACCAGCGCTATGGCGACATCGCGTAAACGACGAAGTCCTATCCCATTAGATGGTTGGTGTCGGAGAGCCGACGTCAACAATCCCCGACAGGAGGATTCAAACGTGGCGTTGAAACACGCGCCTAAGAACATGTTTGGTTTGAATTTCATTCGCGAGCGGGGCAGGTCGGTTCTGGCGCTAGGGACTGCGACTGTCGTGGTGTCCCACTTGACAGCAAACAGCTCGATTTCAACTGGGCGATAGGGGATGCCCGGGCTCTCTCGGCATCGGGATGTCTCGATCGGGTGCCACGGTATGTTTGGGGTTCCTCAACTGCTCAGCGAAGCGACCGCTTTTCCGATACCTTGTCGATGACGAAGACACGGAGGTGTCATGGACAAGGATCTAGTCGATCAAGTTATCGATGTCGCTCAACGGGTGGTGGCCAGCGGGGCAATCTCCGCCAACGGACACGGGAACGTGAGCCTGCGGGTTCCAGGAGCGGACGAGATGTACTTCACTGCGGGCCCATCTCTACGAAACCATTCGCCGTCGGCCGTCGTACGAGTTGGGCTGGACGGAGTCCTTCTCGAGGGTGATCTGCCGCCCATCCAGGGTGCCGTAGTGGCCATGCACACGGCGATGTACGCGGACCACCCTGACGTTGGATGTGTATTGCACACGCATTCGCCATACGCGACCGCCTTCGCCGTGGCCCACCGTCCGATCGGATGTTGGGTCGAAGCCTTGGCGATGTTCGGTTTGCCGACCGGAGTCCCAGTGGCCAGTTACGGTCCGCGGGGATCGGACCAAGCGGTGACCAACATCCGCGCCGCGATCACCCCGGGGGTTCCTGCGGTGTTGTTGGCGAACCACGGGGTGCTGGTATTCCACCGAACGCCTGAGTTGGCAATCCTGATTGGCGGAATCGTGGAAGAGGCCGCGCAGGCGGGGCTCAACTCCGGCGGTCTAAGCGGCCCCGTCGAGATCCCAAAGGAACTCCGTGAGGCCGCCCTCCAGCGCGCCATGCTCTTTGAGCACCATGGAACGGCACACGCCTAGCCCCAATCTCAAGGTCGGGGCTTGGCCTGCTCGTCCGATCGCCAAACCCGGAATTCATTTCAGCTGCTGAAGCTATTGCTGAAGTTGAACCCTTCGCGCGCTGTGCAAAGGGTCGACGTTAGCAATTTGCCGCCCGACTCAAGATGGCTGGAATCGCGATGCGCTGTCAGTCTCCAGCGCCCGACGCTATTGACTCGGTGGTGCGTCTATCCGCGTCCGGATTTTCGCTCCTGGAAGTCGGCAAGCCACTCGGACTCTGCGTTTCAAGTTGGGGTAGTCTCACATCGTGAGCGATCAGAAGCGAAGCGTTTCGACCGGCGTTGCGTTGATAGTCAGCTCTCTGCTCATCGCGGCGTCCCTCGTCGTTGGATTCGTTGCCATCGGCCACGGGGTGTCGGTGCGTGGCAGCGACACCGGCATCATCATCACGGGCGAGGCGACGGCTGCCGTCTCCGCCAACCAAGTGGTGTGGACGTTGACGGCGCAGGAGATCGCCCCCACCGCCCGAGAGGCCGTCTCGATGGTGGCCGCTGATGTGAAGTCCCTCAGCGCATACC
>PKXH01000063.1:0-1944 GCA_003133405.1 Acidimicrobiaceae bacterium
TCTCTCGACACCCTGACGTCTTTCTCTCGGGCCCCGGCGCGGTGTCGCTGCTCGACCTGCCCCCCGAGATGGTGGAGTACTTCTCGGGCATGATCTCGACGGACAATCCCAAGCACGCACGACTTCGCCGGATCGTCTCCAACGCCTTTAATCCGAGAAACGTCCGGGCCGTCGAAGAGTCCATCGAACGCGTCGCTGACGAGATCATCCAACGAGCTCGTGAAGGCGGCACCGGCGATTTCATCACCGACGTCGCCGCGCCCTTTCCCTTAGAGATCATCTGCTCGATGATGGGCGTGCAACCCAGCGAGTACGCCACGGTACTGAAATGCTCGAACATCATTCTCTCCAACGGTGACCCCGAGTTCATTCCCGAGGGCACTGACCCGGTCCTCGCCTTCCTCGAAGCCGGCGCCACCTTGACCGGGATAATGGAAGAGCTGGGCAAGTACCGAGTCGACCAGCCCATCGACGACATCACGAGTGCCTTGGTGAACGCCGAGATCGAGTCGGAGAAGTTGACCCAACAAGAGTTGGCGTCGTTCTTCGTGCTGTTGGTGACGGCGGGCAACGAAACCACGCGCACCGCCCTCGCCCACGCCCTGCACGCCTTTGGCGAGTACCCCGGGCAACAGCGTCGTCTCGTCGAGGACTACGAAGGTCTCGCCAAGACCGCTACCGACGAGATCGTGCGCTGGGCTTCACCCGTGATCTGGATGCGCCGGACGCTGTCGCGTGACTACACCCTGTCGGGCTTCGACCTCAAGGCCGGCGAAAAGGTCGTGATGTTCTACAACTCGGCCAACCGTGACGAGGACGCCTTCGTCGACCCTTACATCTTTAACGTGGGCCGCACACCGAACGACCACTTCGGCTTCGGTGCTCCCGGGCCCCACTTCTGTCTAGGCGCGCATCTCGCCCGGCGCGAGATCACGGTGATGTGGCGCGAACTACTCCAGCGCACCCCCAGCATCCACCCGACCGGTTCGCCGGTCCAACTGGCGTCGAGCTTCATCAACGGCATCAAACACTTGAACTACAGCTTCTAAGCCCGTCGCGCCGCCTGGGCCTCATCAAAGACGCGCAGCGCCCTCGGCCCCCACACCGTGCCCGGCCCCCCATTCATCGCGACCGCGACGCCCAGGGCCTCGGCCACTTGTTGGCGCGTGACGCCGGCGCGCAGCGCCCCGCGAGCGTGTGCGACGATGCAGCCGTCACACTCTCGGGTCGTCGCAATGACGAGCGCCAGCAGTTCCTTGACCGCACTCGAGAGCTCGCCCTCCTTCATGGCCGCCGATGACATCTCCACGTAACCCTTCATGACCTCGGGGATGAGTTCGTGCAGTTCCAGCGACGGATGGCGTAACTCCTCTCGTACTTCGTCCATGCTCTCCATAGCCACCTCCTGGCATGAGCGTAGCGAGCGGCGAACCCATGGATGACTTCGCCTCGATCGCTCCCTTTCGTGGCCCCGATGGCGCCACGAGCAGTCGCCACTAGAGCAGCTTCTTGAAACCTCGGTGGCTCGGAACGTAGCCGTGGGCCTCGTAGAAGCGGTGCGCGTCTTCTCGTACGACGCGGCTTGTGAGTTGTATCCGGTAGCAACCCTGTTCGCGAGCGAGCGCTTCGGCGCGCTCGAGCAGCATCGCGCCGATACCCAAACCGCGCTGGTCGCTTCGAACGTGCACGCTCTCGAGCTCACAGCACCAACCACCAGTGTTCTGAAAGTGGGGAAAGATCATGACTTGACAGAGGCCCACGACTTCACCGTCAACCTCGGCCACCAACACCTCGCCGCGACGGCGGCGCGTCTCTTCTACGGCCCGCCAGTACGCGTCAATCTCGTGCTCGTGCTCTCGTTCAGGCGTCATCGACCCGCCCTGGACGACCAGCGAGGCCGCCTCGACGTCGTCGAGGGCGATGGGACGAACGGTGACCTCCACG
>PKXH01000063.1:1950-13434 GCA_003133405.1 Acidimicrobiaceae bacterium
GGCAGACCGAGCAGGTTGGCCGGCAGCACGAAGCGAAAGAGTTCCACCACCTTCATCGCGGACTCCGCGTCCTTGATGTCATAGCCGTGTTCGAAGGGCGGCTGGGTCCAAGTGGGACCGACGATCAGCGGATAGGTCGTGAAGAACTCTCGCCACGCCCTCGCCACGCGGTAGCGGTTCTCCCACATCAGGGCCATCGACTCACCAGTCGAAGGAGGGAACTCGATCGAGGTCAGCTCGAGGAATCGCTGTCCGCCTTCACCCATCAGTGGCCCCAGGCGCGGCATGGTGACCCTCAGGCTCGTCAACATCAGCTCGGTCCAGGCGAAGTAGGCGTCAAAGAGCAGCGGGGGCTCGACCTCTTCCACCTCGTACCCCGCGGCCTCGAGCGCTCGGCCCGCCACGCGCACGCCTTCGGCGACGTCTTTATCGGTCTCGCCGCCCAAGGGTTCGGCCACGAGCGCTACGCGCTTGGAAACGGGACGTCCCTCGAGCGGCACGTCGATCGTCTGGGGGTCACCGCGGTGGGCGCCCATCACGACCTCGAGGCCGCGACGAACATCACCCACGTGACGGGCGAGCACCCCGTCGGCCAACATGACCTGGGCGTTCACGGCCATCTCGATGACCGCGCTCGGATTGCCCTGGGCGATTCGACCGCGCGACGGTTTAATCGAGGTGATCCCACAGCAGTACGCGGGATTGCGCAGCGACCCGCCGATGTCGTTGCCCAGGCCGATTGGACTCATCCCCGAGGCGATGGCGGCAGCTTCGCCCCCCGAGGAGCCCCCGGCGGTGCGGCCATGGCGCCAGGGGTTGTGCGTAGAACCGTAGAGCGACGATTCGGCATTGATGCGCAGTCCCAGGTCGGGCATGTTGGTGCGCGCGAGTACCACCGCGCCGGCGCCGCGCATCTTCTCCACGATCGGCGCGTCGGTCGAGGCCATGAAGTCCTTCAGAGCCACGGACCCCTCGCTGGTGGGATAACCGGCCACGTCCAGATTCGTCTTCACGCTGAAGGGCACCCCGTGCAACGCACCGAGCGGCTCCCCGGCCCGTTGGGCCGCGTCCGCGGCGTCAGCTTCGGCGAGAACCTCGTCGGCCCTAACCTCCACCACGGCGTTGACAGCGCCATTGACCGCGTCAATACGGGCGAGGTGCGCCAAAACCACTTCGCGCGACGACGTCTGCCCGCTTCGAATCAGTTGGGCCAGCGACGTCGCTGACTCCTGCCACAGTTCTGGTGCCACGGTCTACCCCCTGGTCGATTGCTCTGGGTAGTTTGTCACGTCTCGGCGACCCGAAATCAACCGAAGCGGCCCTCGATGTAGTTCATGGTCCGTTCGTCGTCAGGATCCGTGAAGATCTTCGAGGTGGGTCCGAACTCGATGAGCTCGCCCGCACGGTCGTCGCCCATCAGCAAAAAGGCGCAGTCGTCGGAAACCCGCAGCGCCTGTTGCATATTGTGAGTCACAATAATAATGGTCACGCGATTTTTCAACTCGCCCATCAGGTCCTCGATAGCTTTGGTGGCAATAGGGTCAAGCGACGACGTCGGCTCGTCCATCAAGAGAATCTCTGGTTCGACCGCCAGCGCCCTCGCGATACACAGCCGCTGCTGTTCGCCGCCCGAAAGCGTCACCGCGTGAGCCTTCATTCGTGGCGCCACACTGTCCCACAACGCGGAAGCCATGAGCGCTGACTCGGCGGCTTCATCGAGTAAGGACTTCTTCCGGATTCCGTTGAAACGAAGACCGGAAACGACGTTGTCGTAGATCGACATCGTCGGAAAAGGATTGGGACGTTGGAAGACCATGCCAATACGGCTCCGCAGCAACGTCGTAGGCAGATTGTCACGGTAGATATCGATATCGCCGAGCTTGATTTCGCCGGTGACCACCGCACTCTTGGTCAAATCGTGCAAACGATTCAACGCTCTGAGCAGTGTCGTCTTACCCGAACCCGACGGACCAATCAGGGACGTGACCCGATTGGAAGTGACGTCGAAAGTCACGTCACGAATGGCGGTACGACCATTGAAGGCCACCACCACGTCCCTTAGGTTCATCACGACTTTACCGGATCTGGACGCAATCGGTGGTGCGGACGTGACGCTCACCACCGTGTCCTTCATCTCCATAGACGACATTTAATGCCTCTCTCTTCTCATGTGCGCCGATATCAACCTGCTGCTGAAAATAAAAATCATCACCAGAGCAACGAGCGTCAGCGCGACACCCCACGCAGCTGCCCTTTGACTGGGGTACTGCGAGCCCGAGTAGTCGTAGGTCAACAGCGAGAGAGCCGACATTCCGTGAAGTGGATTCCAATTCCATGATATCGACGTGCCAATAACCAAAAGCAGGGGCGCGGTTTCGCCCATGGCTCGAGCTAACGAGAGCAACACTCCCGTGATCACTCCGGGCAGTGCGGCGGGAATGATGACGCCACGCGTCACTTTGGAACTGCGGGCGCCGAGGGCGAGTCCGGCTTCGCGCAGACTCGTCGGTACGCCTCGGAAGGCCAATTCACTCGCCTTGGCGATGACGGGAACCATCAAAACCGCGAGCGCCACGATGCCCGCCAGCCCCGAAGCGCCACCCATTGGCACGACCAGATACTCGTAGGCGAATACGCCAAGGAGGATCGACGGCAGCCCCGTCATTATCTCGACGATCGCGCGCAGAAAGTTGGCAACGTGCGACGACGTCTCTGACAGATAGAGACCGATCAGCATCGCAAGAGGTACCGCGATCAAAAGGGCCAGACCGGCGATTATCAAGGTGCCTTCAATGGCATTGCCAATCCCGCCAATGGCGTTTTGAGCGATCAGGCTTGGTTGACTGGGCAACTTACTAAGAAAAGGCCAACTAATCGATGACGCGCCCTTCTGGAGAAGGGCGAAAATCACCGAACCCAGGGGTATCAGCGCGACGACGAACGCCAATAGCAATACCAATAAGAAGGCTCTTGAGGCAACGGTGCGCCGCCCAATGGTCTGCGCCGCTCGCTTTTGAATCTCTTGGCGACGTTCGAGAATCGGGTCCGGTGGAAGATCAAGATCGGTCATACTCATGAATTACCCTTTAGTGCCCGATTAGTCAGGACGCGTGCTCCTGCATTCACGCTGGCCGTGATGATCATCAGCATCAGTGCAAGCGCAGCTAGGGCACTCGTCGTCGAGCCCGTCGCCTCGCCAAATTCCGTGGCGATGGTGGAGGCCAAGGTGGCGCCACTTGAAAAAAGCGAGTGTGGCAGCTGAGGGTTCGAGCCGATCACCATCGCAACAGCAATCGTCTCTCCGAGCGCGCGGCCCGCGCCGAGGGCAATTGCCCCGAAAATGCCGGTGCGTGCGCTAGGTAGGACGACGCGCGTATAGACCTGACTACGCGTGGCGCCGAGCGAAAGTCCCCCTTCGATCAGCTCGCTGGGAACTACGGAGATGACGTCGCGCGAGATCGCAACGATCGTCGGAAGAATCATGACCGCGAGAACGACACCGGCCAACAAGACGCCGAAACCTTCATGGGCGCCGTTAAAGGGCCACCCACCACCCGTGATGCCAGCGAGAAACGGTTCAAGGGTCTTCGTGAACCACGGAATGAGGAACCAAAGACCCCAAAGACCGTAAACGACCGAGGGAACGGCCGCCAGCAACTCGATCAGCGACGACGCCGTGTTTCGAATTCGTTGAGGAATTAAGTACAGCAGCGCGAGCGCCGAGGCGAGGCCAATCGGCACGGCAATAACGAGAGCGATCAGCGTCGTCAAGAGAGTGTCGACAATGAGGGGCAGGGCACCGAAAGGACCATTGCCAGCCGCCCATGTCTTACCCGTAACGAGGTGAAAACCAAAAGCCCTTATCGCGGGCCACGCAGTGTGCAGAACACTCCACACGAAGAGAATGATGACCGCACCAAAGAACAGTGCGGCGCCTCGTAACAAGAACTTGTACGGACGGTCCGAAGTGGCTGAGAGACGAATTCTCTCAGCCACCTCGGTACCTGACGACCGATCAGCGCGTTCCGACGTCTTGTTCAAAGACACGTTGCTACGTCGACCATCCCGTTACCTTTCGTCTGTTAGTTCAGGCCAAGCGACTGATTGTTGTAAGTCAATGACGCCACCTGTTGTTCAGCCAATGTTGTTACGTAGGATGGAAGTGGAACGTATCCCTGTTCCATCGCCACGTGTTGACCACCATTCGTTCCACCCTGAACACACCAGTCGAGGAACTTAGCGACCAACTTCTCACCGTTAAGCCCGCTGACACCTCCCACGGTGCCTATTCCGTTCCAGTCGCTTCGCAAAATGGCCCAACTGTAACCGGCGATCGGATAGTCACCCGAGCCCGTACCGTTCACAATTGAGAAACTCGACACCTGGCCATTGGCGTTCTCCTTGGGCGGAGTCGATGAGAATGCAGCGGCGTCAGCGGCGACACTGGTCTCGCTCAAGGACTCAATCTGATGCTTGGCGTTGACGATCCGAGCCGCTGGCAACGTGTGCTGGAGCAAGATGTAGGAGTATTCGACGTATCCGACCCCGCCGACGGTTTGCTCGACGTCAGCCGCAACGCCGGCGTTCTTCTGGCCACCAAGTGCGGTCGTTGGAACTTGACCCTGGTTAAAGCTGGTGCCGGGGTAGACCTCCGCTCCAGCGGGCGTCTTGAAGTTGGCGCCCTGCGTCTGGTTGAGGTAGTCCATGAAGATGAACGTCGTGCCAGAGCCGTCGGCGCGGTACACCGGGACAATTGGCAAGTTGGGCATGGCGCAAGTCGAGTGAATGACTTTGCCCTTCTTGTTCTTCTTGACGTTAACGATCTTCGGATTGAGCTTGCAGATGGCCGCACTGTTCCACTTCGTCGTCACCCCGTCGTAGATGTCTGCTAGCACCGTCGAGTTCAGAATCACCGGGTACTTGCCAAACTTCTTCGTCAGTGACGGGAGGTTGTACATCATTCCTACGCCACCAAGAACGACGGGCACTTGAGTGTAGCTGGACAACGTGGTAGCGGCGTTCGCGTTCGTCAGCGAGGAAGCGTCCAAATTGACGCCATTCACTACGGTGCCCATCGGAACGTCCGAGGCACCCACCGCGTATGTACCAGCGATGACGCCCTTCTTTCCGGCTGAAGAGCCGGTTGGCGAATATAGCGAGATGGCGCTCGGAGCGTTGGAGCCCGAGACCCTCGCCGCTTCTGACATGAACGTAGGAATCGCAGAGTTAAAGAACGGCTCGTCGAAACTTGATCCACCCATTGCCGGATTCAGGCTTGCTGCTCCGTCCGCCGCAGCGAAGGTCAGGTCGCCATTCAACGTCGCCGAAGCGCCCGCGTCGACGACCGCCATTGCAGAGACAAGCCCAAGCGTGGCAACTATCACGCCTAACTTGACTCGAAGGTTGGTCTTCATTACTAGCTTTCCTCCTAAAGAAAGTGATTCGCTAACGGCTCAGCGAAACCGGAGGCGACGATCGCCACACGAGAACCCTGTGCCGTCGCCAAACTACGAATGCCAGATGAACAAATCGTGAACAATGGCGCCTCGAAGTGTGAAATCTTAAGGAAAACTAAAAGCCTTATAAAATTAAGATTTTTAGTCGCAGCAACTGTCCCGCCAACCACAGTTGGTGCAGCGAAAATGAGCGTGTTCGGGGCTGAGCGGCGTCCCACAATGGGGACACTCTGATAAAACCGCCCAGGGACTTTGGCACGGGGGGTGGGCGGGTGACGGGCGCGGCTGCCTCGAGACCGGCTCCATCGTCATCTGCTCATTGTGCACGACGACGCCACCGCGTTGCGCGATGGAGAGAGAGAATAATGGCGCTGTGGGCAGTAGGGCATTCGAATTAACCCTCTGCACTCAACTGGCCACGACGGTAGTGCGCCCGGCAGAGCACCTGATAGTGGACAGCCCCTTCGCTCACGTCGCCGGTGACGAATTGCGTGCCCTCACGGGCCACGACGCCATTGACGACGCGCGCGTTACATCGTCCCTTTTGTCCGCACCAACACGACGACGTCAGCGGCAGCTCGTGCGACCAGTCGGCGATCGCGAAGAGCCGAGCCGAGGCCGGAAAGACGTTGAGCAAGAAGTCGGCCCCGAGACCGAAGGCGTGAACGTCGATCCCTCGTTCGTCGACGACGCGAGCGAGTTCATCTATCTGTTCGACGCTCGCGAACTGTGCTTCGTCGATGACCAAGATCTTCACGCCGCGGGCCACGAGATCTTCCACCTGTTGCTCGAGACTGCCACCCGGTGCGACGGCTTCGGCAGCGGCCTCGATGCCGATGCGACTCGTCACCATTCCCTCGTCACTGCGATCACCGAAGGTCCATAGCGCCACGCCACTGCGACCTTCTCGCAGTTGCCAACAGAGCTGCAAAGCCAGCGTCGACTTACCGGCGGCCATGGTCCCGTAGGTAAAGGTAAGTTCCGCCATCTCACGTCATCCCTCGAACGCTCCACGATACCTCCAGGCCCTGGGCTTCAACGTGGGCGCCGCGCCAATTCACGCTCACTAGATTGGGCCCGTGGAACTCGTCGTTCGTCCTATCGCCTTCGTTCGCAACGAGCGCCATACGGTGATGGACGACGATTGGGACGACGTCCTCTCCACCATCGAGTTCGCCGACGACGTACCGAGCGAAGCCCTCTGGGGCCTCGAAGAGTTCTCCCATGTCGAGGTGGTCTTCTTCGCCGCCTTAGCCGAGGACGTTCCTCCGGGTCCCTGGCATCGCCGCCCTCGTGGCAATGAGCGTTGGCCCGACGTGGGCATCTTCGCTCAACGAAATAAGGATCGACCGAATCGGATCATGCTCTCGATCGCCGCCATCGAAAGGGTCGAAACACGATCCTTCATCGTTCGAGGTCTCGACGCGCTCGACGCCACTGTCGTACTTGACGTCAAACCGGTCTACTCCTGGAGCGGGCCACGGGGCGAACTACGCGTTGCTCCGTGGAGCATCGAGCTCGGTCAGCACTATTTCTAGGTCGTGCTCAAGAAATTGTTCATCACGACCGCGAGTTCGCGACCTTTCTCCTCTTGCACGAAGTGGCCGCCCCCTTCGATCGTGGTGTGTTTTTGATTCATCGTGCCCGGCACGTCGCGCAGGAACTTCTTGTCACCGCCGCGGGTGATGGGGTCACCGTCGGCGAAACATAGGAGAAACGGCTTGGTAAAGCCAGCCAGTATCTTCCAGGCCGCGACGTTGGCGTCGTGAGCGGGGTCGTCGGGCGAAGTCGGCACGAGTCGGGGAAACTCGCGCGCGCCCTCTTTATAAGACTCGTCGGGAAAGGGCGCGTCGTAGGCCGCGACGACCTCGTCGCTCAGACGATTCACGCACCCACCCGAGATGATCCGTCCGATGGGCAACTCCGGGGCGTTCTGGCTGAACTCCTGCCACGCCAGAAACGCGTCGCTGGGCCGTTCGTCGCCCGTGGGCAGTCCCCCGTTGGACAACGCCACTCGGGCAAAGCGCTCGGGGTGCTCGCCGACGAGGCGCAGCCCCACGAGGCTGCCCCAGTCCTGGCCAAAGAGAGTGACGCCAGCAAGATTGAGTCGCGTGAAGAGCAATTCGCGCGTCCATTCGACATGACGGGCGTAGGTGTACTCATGACGGGGCGTCGGTTTGTCCGAGCGGCCAAATCCAATGAGGTCAGGGGCGATGACGCGCCGTCCCGCGCTGGCGAGACCGGGAATCATGAACCGGTAGAGATACGACCAGGTCGGTTCGCCGTGCAAGAGCACGACGACTTCACCGTCGGTGGGACCTTCGTCGAGATAGGCCATGCGCAGGTCCGGGCCGCCCGTGGGGTCGGTGACCTGGACGTACTTCGCGACATAAGGAAAGTCGGGCAGGTCGACGAATCGCGCGTCGGGGGTTCGAACTCGTTCCATGACCTCTCCTACTGGCGCGCCATGCCCTCGCGGGCCGCCGTCTCGCCATCGTCACTTTGATTCACCGAGATGAGTTGAATGTCCACGCGCTCGATCCGTCCCTCGAAGGGGTATTCGTCGTCATAGTACATCGACACGGGCGAGGCGAAGTCGCGTCCGATGCCCATGCCCGAGGTCGAGATGATGCGCATCACAAGGGGCAGATGTTGCGTGCCCACCTCGTCTCCGTTCAGGGTCAACGTGACGTCGGCGTCGTTGCCACCCCGTCGAAACTTGACGCCGATCGAGCACTCGCCCGCGGGAACAGTGCGACTCGACGTGAGCACATGGTGCTCGCCAAAGATGTTGTAGTCAAAGACCAGATGATCATCGTGGACAAAGAGACTCAGCCCAGCGTTCTCATTGCCCATCGCCATGATGACCCCACCGGTTCCGCCGTCACGGCGCACCCGGGCGTCGAGGTCCCAACTTCGCCCGCCGATCCCGGCCGCGGCCTGGGGCGGCACGAGGCTGAGTGGCGGCAGATAGGTATAGTGCCGGCTCGTTGGATGGGGCGAGTAATCGCGAAAGCGAGCACCGAAGAGCTCGATGTTGCGATCGTCCAAGGGAAGGGCGCCGTAGAGCTCGGCGTCGCGCCACCACCGCGCAATGAGGTCCGCCAACCTATCGGGCTCTTCGAGGGCCAGGTCGTGACACTCCGACGGATCGAGTTCGACGTGGTAGAGCTCCCAGCGGTCGTCGTCAAAGGGCACGCCGTGGACGTGGCGGGTGACCGCCTTCCACCCTTCGTGGTACATCGCGCGATGGCCCACCATCTCGAAGTACTGGCTGGTCTTGCGACCTTCCGCGTCGGCCTGGGCAAAGCTGTAGCGCATCGACGCCCCCGCGAGCGGCATCTGGGTGACGCCGCGATAGACCTCGGGCACCTCGACGCCCGCCACTTCATAGACCGTGGGCGCGACGTCGGTGACGTAGTGGAACTGGTGGCGTATCTCGCCCTTGGCCGTGATGCCCTTGGGCCAGTGCACGATGAGCGGCACGTGCACGCCGCCTTCGTGGGTGTTCTGCTTGTACCACTTAAAGGGCGTGTTGCCGGCCTGGGCCCAACCCCAGGGGTAGTTCGAGTGACTGTGGGGCCCNNAGTAGCAGCAGGGTGTTGTCGAGTTCACCCATCACCTCGAGTTCGGCCACGAAGCGCCCGATCTGTGCGTCGGTGTGTTCGAGGAAGGCGGCGTAGGCCTCTTGGAGACGTCGGGCCAAGCGCTGGTGGTTCTCTGGTAACGAGTCCCACGCTTCGACGCCTTCGTTGCGCGGGGCTAACTCGGTCGAGGGCGCGAGGAGTCCCATCTTGCGTTGACGGGCGAACCAGCGATCGCGAGCCGCGTCCCAGCCGTCGTCGTAGCGGCCGCGATGTTTGGCCAAGTACGACGCGGGCGCCTGGTGGGGCGCGTGCGTCGCGCCAAAGGCGCAGTAGGTAAAGAAGGGACGATCGGGCCGGATGGACTTGGTGTCGTGAATGAACTCGAGGGCCTTATCAACCAAGTCCTCACTGAGGTGATAGCCGTCCTTCGCCCGCCGGGGTGCGTCGACGCGATGATTGTCATAGACCAGATCGGGCGCAAACTGATCGGTCTCGCCATCTAAGAATCCGTAGAACCGATCAAAGCCCCGCTGGAGGGGCCACTGATCGAAGGGTCCGGCCGAGGAGGAATTCTCCATCGACACCAGGTGCCACTTGCCGATGGCAAAGGTCGTGTAGCCACGCTCGCCGAGCACTTCGGCCATAGTGGCCGCGTGATTGGAAACGTACCCACGCATGCTGGGATAGCCCGAGCTCCAGTTCGAGATGCCGCGCATGCCCACGCTGTGGTGGTTACGTCCGGTCAAGAGCGCGGCCCGAGTGGGTGAGCACAAGGGCGTGACGTGAAAGTTCGAGTAGCGAAGTCCGTTGGCCGCCAGGGCGTCGATATGGGGTGTGACCAGATCGGAACCGAAACAGCCAAAGTGAGAGAAGCCGAGATCGTCGATCAGCATCACCACCACGTTGGGCGCGCCCTCTCTCGGGTGCATTGGCGTCGGCCACCGCGGCACCGAGTCGGCGAGCGTTTTACCGATGATGCCCTCAAATGGCTCGTAACCCTGCATCAATCCTCCCCGCTCGAGAGGCTAGGCGAGTCCACGCTCACGGCCGCCCGAGGCGAGCCACGCGGCGACCTCGTCGCGCGGCGGACACGTGGCCGGACCGAGCCGACTGATCGCCATGGCGGCCGCGGCGTTAGCCCAGCGCGCGGCCGTCCACGCGTCACGCCCGCTGGCCAGTTCGGCCACGAAGACGCCATTGTGCACGTCACCCGCACCGTTCGTGTCCACGACAGTCGTTGTGAATCCGTGGACGGCCCGTGCGCCCTCGTGGTTCAATGCCACGACGCATCCTTGGGCTCCGTTTCGAACCAGCACGTCGAGCGAGTCGTTCCTCGACGCCAATAACGTCGCGCTTGATTCCACGTCGGCGCTTCCCGCGAGCTTTCGGGCTTCGGTCGCGTTGCACAGCAGCCAATTGGTACGACGCAACACGACCTCGAGATATTTAGAAGGAATATCAACCATTCGCGTCGCGGGATCGAAAGCGACAATAACGTCAGACGAGAGATTCACCAGCCATCCGAGCACTACCTCCGCGAAGCGTTCGAGCATGAGGTTGTAACCCGACACCAAGACGTAGTCGCCGTCGCGCACGTCTAACGTCGCTAAGTCCTCGTCCCGTAGCGTGGCCTCCGCCCCGGGTGAGGTCACGAACGACCGCTCCCCGTCGGGCTCGACCAGCACCACGCAGAGTCCGGTGTCCAGCGATGCGTTTCGTTCAATGGGCGTGGCCACGTGCTCGTTCCCTAAGGCGGACTCCGCGAGAGACGAAAAGGGGCCGACGCCGAGTCGTCCGGCGTAGATCACGTCGAGTCCGTGCCGGGCCGCGGCGCTCATGGCGTTGAAGCCGCCGCCCGCCGTGATCAGTTGATCGCTCGCCAGCGCGTCTCCGGCGCGCTCGGGCAGCGCGCCGACCCGTAACACCACGTCAATTAACAACGTGTCGAGACAGAAGAGCCGTGGCGCGTCGCTCATAGACCCACACCCTAGTGAAAGGTCGTGAAACTTCTAACGAAGGACAAAACCTCGCCGGGACGGCGACGCCCTGGTCACTGCGTACAATCGATGCCAGCGACGCACGAGTTCGTCACGAGGAGGCCCGGTGAGCGACGAGGTAACGGAACTTTTGGGAACTGGCAGCGCCAGTATCCTGCGAATCGAAGAAAACGGCATCAACGTCATCGCCGAGAACGAGCGAAAGGGCCTCCCTCGAGAGTTGTTCTGGCCGTGGTTCGGGGCCAACGTCTCGGTACTGGGCCTTAGTTACGGCTCATTCGTGCTGGGCTTTGGCATCTCGTTCATCCAGGCGGTGATCGTGGGCGCCGTGGGCGTGATCTTTAGCTTCTGGCTCTGCGGCGTGATCGCCACAGCCGGCAAGCGCGGTTCCGCGCCGACGATGGTTCTCAGTCGAGCGGCCTACGGCGTTCGCGGCAATCGACT
>PKXH01000029.1 GCA_003133405.1 Acidimicrobiaceae bacterium
GCGACACCGGCGTCGTGGGCCGCGCTAACAAACGACTCGGTCACGACGTCGATCTCCCCGTAGGTCGCCGGAACTTGGAAGGCACTCGCCGGGGGCACGACCGGCGCTCCTGCAAGACTTGTGAAGTAGAACGTCGCGGTTTCGTTGGTCGCCGCGGACGTGGCCACATCGGGCGCGAAGGAACGAAACCGTTGGATTGCGTCATCGTGAAAGGACGCCACAATCACCGACCGGGTCCGCTCGAGACGTCGCAACTCCTCGCCGAGCAACGCCTCGTAGGGCTCGACGTCAGGACTCGTCCGCTTGATGTCGAGATTCAACAAGACGCCGGGGAACGCCACGGCCACCTCTTCGAGCGTCGCGACGGCATATCGGCGGTCGCGCGGCGCCCGACCTCGAAAGAGATATTCATTCGCCGCACGTCCGGGGCTCACGACGTCCCCGGAGATCCACCAGTAAGCGTTATCCATCTCGTTCAATTCGGCGAGCGTGAGACGAGCAATCTCGCCGTGGAGATTGGTGGTGCGATCGACGGTCTCGTCGTGACAGACCACCAAATGGCGATCAATCGTGGCGTGCACGTCAAGTTCGATCGCGTTCGCGCCCGCGGCCAAGGCGTGTTCAATGGCGGCGATCGTCGATGACGGGCCTTCGAAGGAACCGCCTTGATGGGCGAAAGCGATGACCCTACGCGAGAGCCATTCGCTCACTTTGCTGGCAGTCCTTGGGGATAGAGCTTAAGACGCATGCGGTGTTCGAGAAAAAAGGCCAGACCCGGGACGAAACCCGCGAACAGCATGATGCCCAGATAGAGAGCGTTCAGGTGGAACTTCATCACGAGATTGAAACACATGATCATGTAAATGGGATAGAGGACCACCCCGTGGCCCACACCCACGATCTTGACGAACCAGTACATGTGCTTCCACAAAGTCAAGTCCACGACGTTTAAAAACTGCGTGACAAAGAGGATCAACAGAGTGGTTCCCGTGACGAAAGACATCACGCGATAACGCCGGAACGTGGCGTTCACCCGTGGCCCCAGAGGCGCTTCTTGGGCGTCTGCGACAGGCGAGCGAGATGGTCGTTGTAGGCCGCGAGCGCTGGATCTTCCTCAGCGCGGGTCAGGNNTGATCGGCGGTGACCTCTTCGAGGTTCAGCAACGCGTACCAACCGAGCACGCCCAGCACGCCGAAGACGGGCCACTCGAAGGAGTAAAGAAAACTCAGTGAGTTACCCTCCACCGCACGACCGACTTGCCACCATGCCGCCGACGCGCACATGGCGATCCAAACGAGGAGTGCGAAGTGCAATCCAAGTGCTCGACGAGAGAAATATTTGGCGCGCACGGGGCCATCCTAACGAGCCGTTCATCTCTCAATTTCGTCGTCGTAAGATGTGCCGGTGCCCAACGAAATGATTCAGCCTTTTTCTTGGCACCATCTGAACGTATGGCACATCGGAGTGCTCCCGGTCATCCTTTTGATAGGTGCGGGACTGCTCTACGCGTGGGGGGTACGCAAAACGACGTCGTGGCCGACGGTTCGCTCGATCTGCTTCGACTCGGGACTCGTCGTGACGTTCATCGCGACCCAGACCTTTCTTGGCGTGTACGACATGGAGTACTTCAGCGACCACATGATTCAACACCTCTTGTTGATCATGGTGGCCGCTCCCCTCTTCGCCCTGAGTGCGCCGCTCGATCTCGCCTACACGAGCGGTGGCCCGACGATTCGACGCTGGCTCGACAGTCGGTGGATGGCTCTCCTCACCCATCCGCTCTTGGCCTTCGCTCTCTACTTCATCTTCATTCCCCTCACGCATCTCACGGGATTGATGAACTACATGATGGAGCACGAGTGGTTCCACCACCTCGAGCAGATTGGCTTCCTCGTCGTGGGTTACCTCTTCTTCCGCGCGGCCTTCGGACTCGAGCGAGGGTACAAAATTCACCCCGGGCTTCGCCTCGTCTACATCATGGCCGCCGTGCCGGTGGACACTTTCACCGGTCTGGCCCTGTCAATGACCTCGACGAATCCCTTTCCGGCCTACGCCTCGATGACGCCCGCGGGCTCAACAAAGGCGTCAATTTTATTGAACGTTCACCTTGGCGGCGCGATCATGTGGATCGGCGGCGACGCGTTGATGCTGCTGGCCTGTATTCCCATTGCCGTGATGTGGGTCAAGTGGGAGACGATTCGCACTCGAGAGCTCGACGCGGTTCTCGATGCCCAAGGAATCTAAGGACTAAAGAAGTCCCGCGTCGATACCGAGCAGCTCAAGATCAGATTCGGGACGGGCGCCAAGGTGGGTGATGACCTCGCCGGCGCACAACGAGCCCAGTTCCGCCGCCTCGACGGGATCAGCGCCCAAAGCAAGACCGTAGAGAAAGCCCGAGGCGAACATGTCGCCGGCGCCGTTTTGATCGACCACGTGCTCGACTTCGAACGCGGGCACGCTCACCACACCCGACACCGTGGCGACGTCGGCGCCCTTGGCGCCGCGGGTCACCACCGCCAGCACACCGATCTCGTCGAGGGCGCCGAAGGCCTGCTCGAGGCGATCGAACTGAAAGAGCGAGAGAATCTCGGTTTCGTTGGCGAGCAACACGTCCACGTCGCTCGTCACGAGGTCCAGAAAGTCCCGTCGGTGACGATCGACACAGAACATGTCCGACAGTGAGAGCGCGACCATCGAGTCGTGATCGTGAGCGAAATTCACGACCTTTCGAATCGACTCCTTGGCCGGAGGGAGATCGAAGAGGTATCCCTCGATGTACGTAATCTCGGATCGTGAGATGAGATCCTCCTTGATGTCGTCCACGTTCAATTTGTTCGAGGCGCCCAGGTACGTGGCCATCGTGCGCTGGGCGTCACTGGTGATGAACACGTGACACCGACCGGTCGCGCCCTCGCCGGCTTTCGCCACGGCGAGATCGAGTTCGACACCCATCGATCGCAGGTCGTGACGAAATCGCTCGCCAAACTCGTCGTCGGCGACCTTACCGATGTAGCCACACGTACCGCCCAGCGCGGCCACCCCGGCAATGGAGTTCGCCACCGATCCGCCCGACATTTGAATGGTCGGACCCATGGCGTTGTAGAACACGTCGAGCTGGTCCTCTTCGATGAGCGACATCGCTGCCTTCACGAGACCGAGGTCGCGATACACCTCGCGATCATCTTGCGAAATGATGTCGAGCATCGCGTTGCCAATGCCGGTGACCGCCAGGCGGTTCGGTCCTGGCTTTATGCGAAGCGAGACGGGCGTGGGCGAAGAAGTCACTTAGCGAGCGTAGAAGATTTGGCTCTAAGGTATCGGCTTATGAGCACAACTACGAACCCCTATCGTCTCGCCCGTACCGTCGTCCCGTCGGCCTATCGGATCTTCCTCACCCCTGACCTCGAGGCCTTCACTTTCGCCGGGCGCGTGGAAATTGACGTCGATATCAATGAATCGGTGAACGAGTTGACCCTGCACGCCATTGAACTCGAACTCGGCGCCGCCACGGTCAGCGCCGATGGGACCAGTTACCGCTCGCTCGAGCATCGCTTCGACGAGACCTACGAGACAGTGACCTTCGTCTTCGACCGTGAACTTCCGGCCGGACCAGCTGTAGTGGAGATCGCCTTTGACGGCATTTTGAACGATCAGCTGCACGGGTTCTATCGATCCACCTTCACCGACACCGAGGGAGTCGCGCACACCATCGCCACCACGCAACTCGAACACTCCGACGCTCGACGCGCGTTCCCTTGTTGGGACGAGCCGGCCTTCAAGGCGACCTATCAGATTAATCTCACCCTCCCGAGCCACCTCGCGGTGTACTCGAACTCACCGATCGTGTCGGACACTGATCTCGGCAACGGACAACGCCACGTAAGTTTCGCGCCCACGATGAAAGTGTCGACGTACCTCGTCGCTTTCATCATCGGCCCGTTCGACGAAACGCCGGCGATCGACGTCGACGGCGTGCCACTACGGGTCGTCTATCCCGTGGGCAAAGGCCACCTGGCGGACTTCGCCCTCGAGGCCGGCGCCTTCGCGCTGCGCTTCTTCTCGAACTACTTCAATATCCCCTACCCCGGCGACAAGCTCGACATGGTCGCGATTCCCGACTTCGCCTTCGGCGCGATGGAGAACCTGGGCTGCATTACGTACCGCGAGACGGCCCTGCTCGTCGATCCGGCCGAAGCGTCGGTTACCGAATTAGAACGAATCGCCGAAGTCGTCGCGCACGAGATCGCCCACATGTGGTTCGGCGACCTGGTCACCATGGAGTGGTGGGAGGGTATCTGGCTCAACGAGGCCTTCGCCACGTTCATGATGGTGCTCTGCACCAACGCCTTTCGCCCGCAGTGGAAGGTGTGGGTCAGCTTTGGCATCGACCGCGACGCCGCACTACAAATCGACGGCCTGCACTCCACGCGGCCCATTGAGTACGAGGTGATCTCGCCCGACGACACCCAGGGCATGTTCGACCTGCTGACCTACGAGAAAGGTGGCTCTGTCCTTCGTATGCTCGAGCAGTATCTGGGCGAGGAGACCTTCCGAGACGGCATCCGTCGCTATCTCACGAAGCACAGTTACGCCAACACCGTCACGACCGACCTGTGGGACGCGCTCGAGGAGATCTCGAAGCAACCCGTGCGAGACGTGATGAACACCTGGATCCTTCAAGGTGGTCACCCGCTCGTCACCTTGCGAAACGGCGAACTAACCCAACAGCCCTTCGCCTACGGCAAGGCCAAGGGCGCGAGCGCCATCGGCTCGTCGTGGATGGTGCCGGTGCTGACCCGTTCGCTCAGCGGGGGTGCGACGAGCCGCCACCTCTTACTGGACCGTCCCCTGAGCGTCAGCGACGCGCCGCCCGTTGTCTTGAACGCCGGGGGCTCGGGCGTATTCCGTTCCCGCTACGGCAAGGCCGAACTGGCGGCCCTCGCCGATCACATTGACGAACTCGAAGAGCTCGAACGCGCCACCCTCCTAGCCGACAGCTGGGCCTCGCTCTTAGCCGGTCAGATCATCTGGAAGGACTTTCTCTCCATCGCCCAGGGTCTCGGCACCCAAGACGAGCCCACGCCCTGGTCCACCGTCGCGAGCGCGATCGATCACGTCGATCGCGCGCTTGCCCCCGGCCAGCGCGCGAGTTTGGTCGCCGACGTACGCGGCCTCTTCAACCCGCAGTTCACGCGCCTTGGTTGGGACAGCGCCGCGAGCGAGAGTGAGCTCACCCCCCAACTGCGCGCGATCGTGTTGGGCGTGCTGGGCACCATCGGAGGCGACGAGGCCATTCGCGCCGAAGCGGTGAAGCGCTTCGAGGCGAACGACCTCGACGGGAACCTCGCGCGATCCATTCTTCGTGTCGTGGCCAATCAGGATCGTCCGGGCGATTACGAGATCTTTCTCGAGCGCTACCGTCACGCCGCCACACCCCAAGACGCGCAGCGCTACCAGTGGTGGGGACTGGGCGAATTCAACGAAGAGCGCGTGGCCCTCGACGCGGCCGAAAAGTGCTTCAGCGAATTCCGTACGCAAGACGGCGCGATCGTGCTCGGGATCTTGTCGCGCAACGCCACCACCGGACCGCGCGTGTGGACGTACTTCACCGGGCGCTGGGACGAAGCCGTGGAGAAGTTCCCCGGAAACTCGCTCTCGCGATTGGCGATGGGCATACCCACGTTCATCAAGGACGAGTCCTTCGCCAACACGGTCGAGGCGTTCCACACCGAACACCCCCTGGCCGGTGATCAGCGCACCGTCGAGCAAGCACTCGAACGGATGCGCGTGGGACTCACCTTCGCCTCGGCGATGCGCCAACAGTTCTAAGCCCACGTCGTGAACGTCGGAACGTTTCTGGGCATCTTCGCCCTGATGTTCCTGATTGAGTTTCCCGACAAGACCATGATCGCGACGGTCGTGATGAGCACGCGTGCGCGACCCTCGTCCATCGTCGCGGGCGCCTCGGCCGGTTTTGTCGTGCAGATGGCCATCGCCGTGGGGGCGGGCGGGCTGTTGACGCTGCTCCCGGCGCACGTGAAGGACCTCATCGTCGCCGTGCTCTTCTTAGGTGGTGCGGCGTACTTACTCACCTCGCACGAATCGACCGCCGAACGAGTCGGTGAAGAACACGCCATGAGTGAACATCCGGCGACGCGCATGAAAGAGATCGTGACCGCCTTCAGCGTGATCTTCGTCACCGAGTTCGGCGATCTCTCCCAGATCCAGGCGGCGAACTTCACGGTCAAGACACGTCAACCCCTCGAGGTCTTTCTCGCGGGGTCGTTGGCGCTCATCACAGTCTCATTCATCGGCGCCTACGGCGGTCAACTCCTCCAGCGCGTCGTGCCCCTGGCGTGGATCCGACGCGGCGGCGGATTCGTCTTCTTGGCGCTCGGTCTCTACACGCTCATCTCCTTGGCGACTTCGTGAGTCGAAAGAGCGAACTCTTGGTCCTGGCCGAAGCGGCCAAGGGCTTCATGCCCCGTGAGGAGGGGCTCGCGCTATTCGGTCACGCGCTCGAACTCGGTGCGCGAGTGCCCCAAGGGACGTGGCTCGAAGTGGGCGCGTGGTGCGGTAAGTCCGCGCTCTATCTCGGCGCCGCCGCTGAAGCCACCAGCAGCGTGCTCTACTCCCTCGATCATCACCACGGCAGCGAGGAGAACCAGGCCGGCTGGGAGCACTTCGACCCCACGCTGGTCGACCCGTTCGACGGGCGGCTGAACACGTTACCGACCTGGCAACGAACGATCGCCTCGGCGAAGCTCGAAGCGAGCGTGATCGGACTCATCGGTGACTCGTCGATCGTGGCCGCACACTTCGCCCAGCCCTTGGACCTGCTCTTTATCGACGGGGGCCACGCCCCCGACGTGGCCCGGGCCGACTACGACTCGTGGACGCCCAAGGTGACGCTCGGCGGACTGCTCCTCATCCACGACGTCTTCGTCGATCCCAACGACGGCGGTCAGGCGCCCTACGAGATCTATCTAGCCGCGCTCGAGAGCGCGCGATACCTCGACGTGGCAAGCGAAGGATCGCTGCGAGTACTCGTGCGCGTGGCCTAGCGCCCTAGCGGACAGCCCGGCTCCGCGAGGTCGACCGGCGTGGCCAGTTCGTCGTGGCGAAAGATTCCGGCCGCCTTGGACGAAGAACTCAACGCGTCGGCCGCCAACAGTACCGCCGCCGCCGTGTACGAAGTCGTCTCGCGATCGGGAAAGGTGGTACGCGTCGGGTAGACGACGCCAGTCCAGTACGCCCCGTCGTCGCGCCGGTGAAGCCGCGTACAGCCCAGCAGGTCCAGCGCCCGACTCGTCAGTCCGAGGGCGTCGAGGGTGAGCACGCACTCGGCGGTCTCGGCCGCCGTCACCCAGTCGTTGGTGGACACACAGCGCACGCCCAGTTCGTCCATCACGTGACGCTCCCAACCGTCGTCGAGTCGCTTCACCCCGGCGTCACCTCGAAGGGCGCCGCAGAACATTGGGTAGTACCAGTCCATAGCGAACTCGTTCTTGGGCGCAAAGGCGCCGGGGTGACGCGCCACGGCGTGGCCGAGGCGCCCGGCGGCCAGCTCCCACTCGGGCTTGGCCCGGTCGAGACGCTCGGCGAGCGCGACCCCGCAGCGCAACGAGTGAAAGATCGACGACGAGCCGGTCAAGAGCGCGTAGGACTCGGGACGGCCCTGCGCGTCGAGGGACCAGCGAATCGTGCCGTCGTCGAGCTGCCAACGCAGCACGAACTCCAGCGCCCGCTCCACCGTCGGCCACAACTCCGCGGCGAAGTCCACGTCCTCGGTCGCCAAGACGTAGTGATACAACCCCGTGGCGATGTACGCACAGACGTTGGTGTCCAGACGCGTGTCCTTCACCCGATCGCCCACGTAGTAGTTGAACCAACTTCCGTCGCCTAACTGAGTGTCGCCCAGCCATCGATAGGCCGCTCGGGCTTCGCGAGCGTAGCCGCTGATCGTGAGCGCCATGGCCACTTCAACGTGGTTCCACGGATCGCAGTGTCCCCCGGTGAACCAGGGAATCTGCCCACTGGGAAGTTGCAGCGACGCGAGGTAGTTGGCCGTATCGGCCAACTCCTCGCTTGAGGCCACGCCGGGCACGCCACTCAGTTCGCTCGTGGTCGAACTCACGCGGGTTTCTTCAAATAGACCACCACGGATTTTCCCATGAGGGGCGCCAACACCCATTCGGCGAAGCGAGTGACAGCGGGGGCCTTCACGATGTCCCACACCAACAGTCGGTGATAGAGCCGGACCAGACGATGTTCGTCGTTGGTGGTCCCGACGAAACACTTCAACCACCAATAGGGACTGTGCAGACCGTGCGCGTAGTGGTGGCCGGTGACGACTAATCCTGTTGAAGTAAGCCGCTCATTGAGTACCGAGCGACGGTAGATGCGGATGTGGCCGCCCGGCACGTTGTGGTACTCATCAGAGAGCGCCCAGTTCACCAACTCCGGGCCAAAGCGCGGCACGGTGATAGCCATCGTGGCGCCGGGCTTGAGGACGCGCGCGAGTTCTTTCATGGCGGCGCGGTCATCGGGGATGTGTTCGAGCACCTCTGAGCAGATCACTCGATCAAAGGCGTCGTCGCCAAAGGGCAGGTGCAGCGCGTCGCCCTGGACGACCGTGGCGTGTAGAGAGTCGGCGGCTAACTCGCCGGCCTCGACCATGGCCGCGAAGATCGCGGCGACGCCCTCCACCTCGTCGCGCCCGGCGTCAAGGGCGATCACGTTCGCGCCCCGGCGCGCCGCTTCGAAGGCGTGACGGCCAAAACCACAGCCCAAGTCGAGTACTCGGTCGCCCTTTTCTAGGCCCAGTTGTTCGTACTTTGCGGTGAGCATCAGTCAAATATCACGGAATCCGGGAGCGGACGAGCGTTCAAGATGGCGTCATAACAGGCCGCCGTACCTCGCGCCGTCACCTCCCAGGTGAATCGCTCCATCACGCGACGCCGACCGGCCGCGCCCAGTCGCGAGCGCAACGGTTCGTCGTCGAGGAGTTGACCAATGGCCTCCACCAACGCCTCAGGATTGTTGGGCTCGACCAACAGTCCGGTCTCACCACTAATGCCCACGACCTCGGGTAGTGCGCCGCCGGTTGTGGCGACGACCGCCACCCCACAGCTCATCGCCTCGATCGCCGGCAGTGAGAAACCTTCGTAGAGACTGGGCACGATGGCCACTTCGGCCTCACCGTAGAGCCGTGCGAGCTCTTCGTCGCTCACGCCGGTGATCGTGGTGACGATGTCGTTCAGGCCGAGTCGCTCCAGCGCGTGCGCCACGCGGCCATTGGCCTGCGGTTTACCGATTACCACCAGGTCGATCTCTCGCTCAACGCGCAACTTCGCGATCGCCTCGAGCAGGGGCACGAGACCCTTCATGGGCACGTCGCTACTCGAGGTGACCATCAGACGGCCCTTCTTCTTCACGACGTCGTCGTAGGGCCGAAATATTTGGTGGTCGACGCCAACGGGCACGACCGTCAGCCGTTCGAGCGCCACGCCCATCTGGGCGTGAATGTCCGCCTTCGAATTGTGCGACACCGTCAAGACGGCGGGCAGTTTTCTCGCCACGCGCACCTGCATACGCAAAAAGCCGAACCAACGACGGGTTCCCCAGCGCTGGGCGAAGGTCTCCGCGTGATCCAGCGCGATCGATCGGTCAACGGTGATGGGGTGATGCAACGTCTCGAGTAGGGGCCAGCCTTGGCGGTGCAACGTCCAGATGCCCGTACCCAAGCATTGGTTGTCGTGGACAATGTCAAAGTCGCCCCGGCGCGCCTTGAGTACGTTGGCGATTCGCTTGGAGTAGGCCAAGGGCTCACCAAAGCCGCCGCTCAACATGACGGCGAACTCCGTCACGTCCGCCAGCGAAGTGAACTCCGAGCGGGCCGGAATTCGAAAGGGATCAGGGTCGCGATAGAGATCGAGACCTCGAACGGCGCTAAAGCCCACGCCCTCATCCAGTTCGGGCCAGGGCGGACCGGCGAAGACCTCGACGCTGTGACCAAGTGCCACCAGTTCGCGAGTCAGGTGACGGGTGTAGACGCCCTGACCACCGCAGCGCGGGTTACCGCGGTAAATCAAAAAGGCGACGCGATGCTTGCCGGGTTCGGCCGCCCGAGGGCTCACGTGGGCGGGCAGGGTCAGCGTCCGACTGAGCGCCCAGGAGGCCCTGGTGTCGCGGACAGTCTGGCGGAGGGAGCGAGGCACGAGACAACTTTCTTATTCACTTCGGTCTTCCATTCTCCCCCAATTCGGTAAAGCACACAAATGCACCAAAGGCCGCGCACGAGGAGTGACTACGCTGCGAACTATGGATTTGACGTACCCCCAAGAAGCCGAGACGTTTCGAAAAGAGATTCGCGCGTGGCTCGAAGAGGCACTGCCGGCGGGCTGGTTCGAACCGGGCTTTTCGATGAGTACCAAAGAGCGCGAGCACTTCAACGAGACGTGGACCGAGAAGCTCTTCGCCGGGGGATGGATCTGTGCGGGTTGGCCCGTCGAGTACGGCGGCAAGGGGCTCTCGCTCATGGACCAGGTGGTCTTGAATGAAGAGTTCGCCAAGGCCAACACGCCGTTGCGCGCCGACTTCTTTGGTGACACCTTGGTCGGCCCAACCATTCTTCAGTGGGGCACCGACGAGCAAAAGAAGGAGTTCATCCCGGGTATCTTGCACGGAACGATTGCGTGGTGCCAGGGATTCTCCGAACCGAACTCAGGCTCAGACCTGGCGAGCCTGAAGACCACGGCCGTGCTCGACGGTGACGAGTGGGTCATCAATGGCCAAAAGGTCTGGACCACCCGGGCCCAGTACTCGGACTTCGTCTTCTTGTTGACCCGTACCGATCCCGAAGCGCCCCAACACGCGGGCATCAGCTACCTCTTGGTGCCGATGCGCCAAGAGGGCGTCGACGTGCGCCCGATCACCCAGGTCGACGGCTCGGCCGAATTCAACGAAATCTTCTTCACCAACGCCCGCTGTCCAAAGAACAACGTCGTGGGAGGCGTCAACAACGGCTGGAAGGTCGCCATGACGACCCTGGGGTTTGAACGGGGCTCGTCGTCGACGACGGGCTATCGCCGCTTCTTAAAAGAGTGGGATCTCATCGTCAAGGAAGCGACGCGAGTCAAGAAGAACGGCGATCCCCTCGTACGTGACGCTCTGGTCAAGGCGTGGTCCAAGGTCAAGATCATGGAGATCAACGGCTACCGTTCTTTGACCGACGCACTCAACAACACGCACCACGCGGCTCTGCTGGGCGCGTGCAACAAGATGTTCTGGTCCGAGGCGCACCGTGCGTCCACCGAACTCGCGATCGACCTCTTGGGCATGGAGGCGCAGATCCTCACGGGCAAGGAACCAGCACCAGGACCCTCGACGGGTCGGCGACGCGGGCGCAGCGACTACCCGGTCTCGGAACTTCAATCGGCGTTCTTCTTTTCACGCTCCGAGACCATTTGGGGTGGCACGGCCGAGATTCAACGCAACATCATTGGTGAGCGGGCGCTGGGTCTGCCCAAGGAGCCCAAAGTCCCTCACCCTTAGAGCGTGTGTTCTATTT
>PKXH01000083.1 GCA_003133405.1 Acidimicrobiaceae bacterium
ATCTGGCCCGTGCGACACAAGAAGACCACCCCGCACTGTGTCGGGCCAGGTCCACATTGGGCATCGTTCCAACGACATTCCGATCCGCCTCTCTGCGATACCGGCCTCCATGCAGAATCGTCGACCTGTTGCCGTATGTCAAATCCTCCGCGAAGCCTGATTCATTGCCTCATCTAAAACCTCCGGTTGGAGAGGCCGGTTGAAGGACTTGTCGACTCGTCGAACCGGAGCAAGGGATTTGGTGAACGACAGGTGTTCTAACTGCGAGCGCTGGAGCCGGGACTGGCACGAACCGTCGGAGCGCCGCATGACTTCGCGCAGGTCGCGTGCCGAGTGCCTCCATGGATCGAGACCCGGACGGCCCACCAGTGAGCAGCTCCACCGGTGAAAATAGAACTTATGAAGATTTCACTTCAAAACGGTCTCGAAATTCCGCCACTATCTGTGGACGGCCCCGGTGTCACCTAGATCCGTCATTCGAATCCACAGCAACCCCTCCACCGCACCACGACTGTTCATTCTTGAAGTGATCTTCTTGCGGGGATTGCGCTTCGACTCGTACCTATAACATCCTTTGCCGAGAACGCATTCCCGCGGACCGACTGCCGTAGCTCTAGTTGCCTTTTGCAAGTTCGCGACTAGTTGAGTCCGAGACCACTCGGTTCCGCTTTGAGGTGGTCCAGAAGCCTGGCGAGACTGGTCTCCGCCACGCAGACCACACTGTCCGCGGCACCATAGTAGAGATGAAGGGTGTCACCGTCGTCGCGCAGGATCCAACCGCACGGAAACACGACACCCGGCACGTCGCCCAATTGTTCGTATGGCTCTCGAGGTCCGAACACCCAGTCGTTACTCCTTGCGAGGACCTTGGACGGATCGTCTCTGTCCAGCAACGCCAGGCCGAGACGGTAGAGTGACCCCGAGGCGGTCTCTCGCACTCCGTGATAGCAAAGTAGCCAGCCATCCTTGGTGAGAATCGGCGGAGGACCGAGTCCAATCTTGTTGGCGTCCCAGTGGCCACCGCGTCGAGCCTCGAGGAGTACGCGGGTCTCACCCCAGTGACGCAGGTCGGGACTGAACGACAACCACATGTGCCTACCCAAACCGGACATGGCGGGCACGGGACGGTGAATTAGCCCCCAGCGTCCGTTAAAGGTGGTCGGGAAGAGTGCGGCGTCCTTATCCTCGGGTGGTAGGAGCACTCCGCACCGCTCCCAATGATCGAAATCCTTGGTCTTGGCCAGGCTTACGAGCGGCCCGTACGCCGAAAACCCCACGTAGACGACGTAGTACTCGTCGCCGATGCGAGTAATCCTCGGGTCTTCGATTCCCCACTTCTCTTCGTCGAGGCCACTTCGTGGTTGCAATCCCCGGGTCTCATCAATCTCCCACCCGGTAAGCCCGTTCTCGCTGGTTGCTACGACGAGAGAGGAGAGTCCGCTACGGTGTTCCACCCTAAGTAAGAGCAGGGTTCTACCTTCAACTTCAGCGGCGCCAGGATTGAATACGGCGTTGACGGCACTGGGGAAGTCTGCCGCCCGGAGAATCGGATTGCCCTCGAAACGCTGGTAAATCTCTCGGTTTTCGACGCGCTCGTTCATTAGCATCCACCTTTTTGGGTCCGTTACCTTCTACAATCTGAGTCCAACATTAGGGGCGACGGCTCTCAATCAGTTTTATGGAGTGTCGGGGGGCTGGTGAACCGATCGTGTTGACGGCTTTAGACAGTGGGGCACGCGCCCGTCGCATTCACGACCGACCGATTATTGAGGCCGACGCGGTCCCGGGCTACGGGGCGGTGTTCAACGCGGGACTGCTCTACCACGGCGAGACGTTCCACCTCTTCGCCCGTGGGGTACGTGAGGGCTACCGGCGTAACAACGGACCCGGTCCGCGTTTCCTCGACTACATCTCGGACATCTTGGTGTTTACTTCTTCCGATGGCCGATCCTACGACTTTGGCTACGTTCTCTGCCAGGCCGGCACCGCAGGAGTGCACTGCTTCGAAGATCCTCGAGTGCAGCGTGTTCAAAGCGGCGATCGTGAGCACATCGTCATGACGTACACCAACCTGCCTCCTCACGAGAGCGGTCGACCCTGGCGCGTCGGCGCTCACCACCTCTCCTGGGATGGACACCGGTTCCATCTCGATGAACCAACTGGTCAACTCCTCGGGCCGCCCGAAGTGGCGAACAAGGACGCCATCGTCTTCACCTTGGGCGACGCTCGGGTGGCGTTGATTCACCGCATCCACCCCGACATGCAGCTCGCTGTCTTTGACGATCTCGACCACTTGTGGCACGCGGGTGCTGAGTATTGGGACGATTACGTGGCCGACCTCGACGCGCACACACTGCTCCGCCCCGCCCCCGGAGCCCTCGCCATCGGGGCAGGTGCACCCCCGGTGATGTGCGACGCGGGGCTCCTGCTCTTTTATCACGAACGGCGCGCCGATGGCGCGTACACCATGAACTTGGCACTGCTGGATCACAACACCGGTCGGCTACGCTGCCAACTCCCGGCACCGCTGCTCGTGCCAGAGCTCGACTGGGAATGTCGAGGCGACGTTGAGAATGTCGTCTTCGTGCAGGGGGCGTACTGCGACGGCGACGACGTCTATCTCACCTACGGCGCGGCCGACCGCTGCGTGGGAGTGGCGACCGCGCGCGTCGGACACTTGCTGGACGCTCTGCGTCGCGCCGCTTGAACCCTAAGGGCGCGGGCACCGGACATTGCTGGCAGTAGAAACTCCACGTTCAGAGTGCGCCCGCGATTACGGGCCAGCAACGTGGCGAAAAATGAGATTCAAGCGTTAGGAACTAGGTCTTCGTCTCCCGCGGAAGGACGGACGCCGTCGTTATTGTCGAAGGCCTTTCGGTTACGCCAGATGGACTTGAACCGGTGTTCCTTGGGACGAAAGTAGAAGTAGAGGGATCCCAACTCCCCTCCGATCTCAAGGTCTTCGTAGCCGATGGTCCAGGTTTCTAGGTCAACTGGCATCTCACCGCGCTCCAAACGAGAAAGTTGCAGGGCTAAGTACCGTTCCTCCGTTGGGCTGGCCTCACGGACAATCGCTGCTGGGGACGAAGCATCGTTGACGCTCGGCAGTTCTACGAG
>PKXH01000080.1:0-7020 GCA_003133405.1 Acidimicrobiaceae bacterium
AGGGCCGCGTCTTCCACGCCGGCGAGCACGGCGTCGGGATCGCTGAGCGAAGGTTCAAGGTGCCAGACCCGGGCAAACTCCCAGGGATGCGGGGTGCCGTCGTACCACTGGTGCGTGCCCGTCACCCCGTCGTACTGGAACAGATTGCCGACCGGCGCCCACGTCGCGCCCCCGTCGTCAGAACGCTGGATTAACTGTCCGAACCAACCGGTGGACTGGGACGCGTAGAGCCGGTTGGGGTCGACCGGCGAGCCCTTCACGTGATAGACCTCCCAACCCTCGAACAGCGGGCCATTGACGTTCCACGCCTTCCGCTTGCCGTCCGACGTAAGGATGAACATGCCCTTGCGCGTGCCCACCAACACTCGTACACCGCTCATGAGATTTCCTTCCCCCCGCGAGGCTCTCGCCTCAACGAACCAGAGTAGTGGCGAGCGTCATCGCCGTCACGGTCCCGGTTCGTCTTTTGTGCGACGCTCGCTGCTCAACGTTGCCCGAGACGGCGCCCTCGCAGGAGAAGCGCCACCCCGAGCACGAAGACGACCACGCCGATTACCGCCCAGCCCCCGTGACCGCTCATCCCCGATCCGTGCATCACGTTCGTGCCCTGGGCGATCCACACCGCGCCAACGAGACAGAAGAGAACGCCGAGAATTAATCGAATCCGCATGACTAAGTCCGATCTGAACGGATACCACGAAGAACGTCGAAGAGCAACTTAGCATCGCCCGCTCGCCTACGTCCTCGCCCGAAGTGATTCGTGCGCGCCGTTCGGTACGAGTTACCCTCGGAGTGATCCTTAGGAAGAGCTCGGCGTGGTCCATACAGACGTTGTGCGCTCAATCGTCGTCATGGGCGTGTCGGGCTCGGGTAAGAGCACGGTCGCGAGGGCCCTCGCCCAGCGACTCGACTTTCACTTCATCGAAGGTGACGCCCTGCACACTCCCGCCAACGTCGAGAAGATGTCGCGGGGCCACGCGCTCTCCGACCGCGATCGAGGGCCCTGGTTAAGCGAGATTGGCCGCCAACTCAACGAGGCGCTGGCCACCGGGCCCGGTTGTGTCGTCGCGTGCTCGGCGTTGAAGCGAAGCTACCGCGACACCCTGCGCTCGTACGCGCCCGACGCCTTCTTCGTCATGTTGAACGGACCGCGCGCGCTTATCGAATCGAGGCTCGAAGCTCGGCCCCACGCCTTCATGCCTCTCTCACTGCTCGCCTCGCAGTTCGCCACCCTGGAACCGCTGCACGAAGACGAGAAGGGGATGAGCGTCGACGTCGCTTCGCCGCCGGGAGTGATCGTCGACCAGATTGCGTTGAGCCTGCATAGCGACCGCGAAAGCGCCTAACTCGCCAGTCGCGCAACGACCCCCGGCACTCGGGGCGAACTCTTGGGTTCAGCCCCGAGCGGCCCGGGAGGTCAGTTACTCGTCGGCGATGATCGAACCCACCCGATCGCCGATGCCGGGATCGCGCGCCACGAGCATCGTCGCGTAGATGATCGCGAGAATCACGACCCCCAGCGCGATGTACGGGAACCAACTGTACGGCGCGGACTGTCCGGGCTTGGCGAGGTAGTAGAGCGGCACCAGGATCCACACAATCCCGAAGAGCGGCAGCACCGCGTGACGGAACGGGTTGTACAGGTTGGGGTGATGCTTCTTGTAATAGAAGGGCAACGCCAAGTTGGAGAGTCCATAGACCAGGAGCAACAGGATCGTGCCGAACGTCGAGGACTCGACGAACATGTTGAGCGCGCTCATCGAACCCGACTGCACGTGCCCACCAAAGATGTGCCCGAGGCCCCAGATCCCGATGATCGCCACGCCCAAGCCCAAGAAGACGAAGAGTGCGTTCACGGGCGTGCGACGCGTCGACTGGACCTTGCCGATCGCCCGGGGCAAGAGTCCCTCACGGCCGGCGTTGAAGATGAGCCGGGCCTGGGAGTTGGTACCCGCGATCAAGGCCCCGAGCGTCGAGGTCATGCCCGCGAGGAAGGCGAAGAACAGCACCACGGCGAAGGCCTCCTTCGCGACCACCAAGAAGGGAATGATCGAGGGGTTGCTGATCGCGGTGACGTTGTCCTTAAAGCCCACCACCGTCGCGTACGCGAAGAACGTGTAGGCCACGAGCATGATGCAGATCGAGGTGAAGACGGCCCGGGGAACGTTCTTGCGCGGATTATCGGTCTCTTCGGCGAGCGCCGCAGAGTTCTCCCACCCGATGAAGAGATAGATCGCGAGCGGGAAGCCCGCGGCCAGGCCCTTGAAACCGTTGGTGATGTTCTTAGGCTCGAAGGGCCGGAAGTTGATGTGCGAGTGGAACTTCACCAGCGAGATGATGCTCACCAAGATCATGATCGTGATCTCGAACGCGAAGAAGAAGCCCGCCAATTTGGTGGAGATCGAGATACCGCGCACCATCATGAAGGCCGCGAAGGCCAAGAAGATCAGGACCCAGACACCCCAGGGCACGCTCTCGAGTCCCGAGACGTTGTAGTTCTGCAAGATCAACTGGAAGAAGCCCCCGACGATGGCGATGACCGAAGCCATCGCCGCGATGTAGCCCGCACCGGTCAAGATCGCGGTGGTGACCGCGGTTCGCCCCCCGAAGGTCTTGCCGATGAAGGAGATGAACCCCCCGGTCGAAGGCAAGACTTTGGTGAACTCAGACAGGGTGTTGCCGAGAAAGAGAATGGCCACACCGGCCGCGATGATGGTCAGCGGTGACGCGAGACCGGCGGTGTATGCGAGGTAGCCAAAGCCGAAGTAGAAGCTCATGGCCGGACCGATGTTGGCCATGGTGGCGGCCGAGATGTCGAGCAGTCCTAGGACGCCTTGGCGGAGCCGCTCATGTTCACCCGGAACGTCCTGCACTTTCGCACCCAGTGACTCTGGCGTAAATGCTTCACTCATCTTCCCCCTAAGAACTTCGACGGAACTGAAATCGATCGCACCGCCGGCGATGCCCCCGCAACGCCTGAGAAGAAAATAGCGCCAATTCGCGACACCAGCCGGATGGTGGAAAAGAGGTGACCAAAGCCACGTCTCCTTGGCAACGTGGGCGCGAACTACTCCGGGGGCTTCATTCGCCGAGCGACGTTCTGTTCGCCGAGCGAGCCCTCGGCCAGGTGCGCTTGAACGCTGCGCTGGTCGATTTCGGGGCGATTCTGGGACATCTTGGCCTTGCCCTCGATGGAGAGCACGTCGATTTCAATCCCGACGATCGCCGTTAACTGCTGGTCGCGGTACGTGGGGTCCATATCGTCCACGCGCCACTCGGGGTCACGACCCCGTTCGAACTGGCCCGTGACGGCCCGGACTTGGTTCAACTTCCACTCGGGGTCCTCGTGCAAGGTCAAACGGCCACGCACCTCGGCCGCGACGTAGTTCCACGTTGGCACGACGCCTGGATTCTCCAGGCGGCTGGGGTAGTTCGTCGGCGTCACGTACGCGCTCGCGACCAGAAAAAGCGCCAACACTTCGGTGCCGCTCTCCACCGATTCCCACCAAGAATTCGCCCGGGCGAGGTGTGACCATATTGTCCGGCGATCCTCGCTCACTACCACCGGAACAAAGACGCTCAACAGTCCCTTCGGTGAGGGGACGACGAGCATCCCGGCGCCGGCGTCTCTTACGATCTGCCACGCTTCGTCTTCGTCAACCGCGTGCCTGGGAGGTACATACACGTCACCCATTGTTTCACAGCGTTGCGAATCTCGACGTCCTAGGTAACGTCTAGTACCGTGTCGAGCGCCTCGTAGCCGGGCGCCACGCGGGCCCAGGGATAGGCCGCCTCCATACGGGCCGCAATGTCAATCAAACGGTGGTCGTGGTAGTGCTCAGCCGTGATCTGAAGCCCAAAGGGCACGCCCGAAGGCAGATGCCCGAAGGGGAGGCTGATCGCGGGATGTCCCGTCACGTTTTGCAACGCGGTCAAATAGACCGCGGGCGCGAGTCCGTGCACGTCGGCCTCGGGACCCATTCGTCCGTCGGCGAGCCAGCCCTCCGCGGCCACGGCGCCGGTGAGGAGCAGTCCGTTTGGACTCAACAACTCATCGAGCTTTCGAACGTAGAGGTAACGACGACGACGAGCGGCGAGATACTCATCGATCGCGACGCGAAGTCCCGCCTCGAGGAACTCCTGGGTGGCGACGTGGAACTCTTCCATGTGCTCCTTCACCCAATCGCGACCGAGGGCGGCCACGTGTTCGGCACCCGTAACCGTGAACCAGTCCAAGTCCGGGTCGCCGTCGACGAAGAGCCCCTCGGGCTCGAGCCAGGTGACGGGCGTGTCGAAGCGATCGGCGAACGCGTCCACGGCCTCGTGCAAGAGCGCGGCGACCGCGGGGCTCAGTGGTCCAAAGGGCGAAGTCCGCTCGGCCGCGAAGATATGCGCGGGTCGAATTTCGGAGGGGGACCACCGCTCAAGCAGGGCGGCTGGCGGCGAGGTCGGATCACCAGCCACGGGGCCGCGCATGACGTCAAAGAGCAAGCGCAAGTCGTCGCACGAGGTCGCCAGGGGTCCATCGGTCGAGTAGTCAATCCAATCGGGGACCGGCCACCGTCCCACTACGCCGTTGGTGGGCTTCAGTCCCACCAGCCCGCACATCGCCGCGGGAATTCGTACCGAGCCGCCCCCGTCCGTCGCGGTCGCGACGCCGACCAAACCGGCGGCGAGGGCGGCGGCTGATCCCCCGCTCGAGCCGCCCGGCGAATAGTCGAGGTTCCAGGGATTGCGCGTGACGCCAGTCAAGAGGTTCGCGGTGAAGCCTTCGATCGCAAACTCCGGCAGCGTCGACTTTCCAACGACAATGGCGCCCGCGTGAAGAAGTCGGCTCGGCACGACGCCGTTGCTTGACGCGGGGGGCTCGTCGCGCAGGGCCACCGATCCCTTTCGCGTCGGGTGACCAGCCAGGTCTTCGAGATCCTTGATCAACGTCGGCACGCCGGCCAGTGCGCCTTTGATGGATTCCCCGTCGTCAAGATGACGCGCGGCACGAAGGGCCTCGTCGTACGTCTTCTCGGCCAGAACGTTCAAGACCTCGGCGCGCTCGAGGCGTTCGATCGAAGCGGTGACAACGGCGACGGCGCTCACGCGACGTTCTCGAACGGCCCGGGCGAGCGTGCTGACCGGGCCCGGGGGGACGCTCAACTTAGTCAACCCGACGGTCGTTTACGTGAGTCCGTCAAGGAGGGCGAGCATGTCCTCGGCGTGCTCCTCTTCTGTGGCGAGAATCTCTTCGAGCATCCGTCGGGTAGTCGGGTCACCGCTGCCCACCCACGAAATGATCTCGGTGTATGAGGCAATAGCGACGCGCTCAGCGACCAGGTCTTCTCGAATCATCTCCTCGAGTTCAGTGGACGAGTCGTACTGGGAGTGGCTGCGCCCGGTCAAGGTGTCGGGGTTGAAGTCGGGTTCGCCGCGTAACTGGGTGATTCGCGCTGCGATCAGGTCGGCGTGGTGCTCTTCTTCGCCGGCGTGCTGGAGGAACTCGGCGGCGGCGGCTTGCGCGTTGAGTCCTTGCGCGCTGTAGTAATGGCGCTTGTACCGAAGTACGCACACGAGTTCAGTGGCCAAACACTGATTGAGGACAAAGACGACCCGATCCAGGTCCGCCCCGTACGCGTCGGTCACCGATCCTCGGTCCATGTGCTCTCGAGCACGCTTGCGCAACGTTTCCACGTCGGTCAGAAAATCCTTCATGATGTCACTCCTTACCTGGACGAACTGATTGGGATCGCTTGTCCCACCATGAGGAGAGAGTAGCGGAGCACCTCCCTCTTTGGTTCAAAGGTCACTCCGACTGGTCAGTCCTACGAGAGCGCATTCGTTCGAGCTACGGATTGAGCGCTGGCGAGTCACGCCGGAACGTCGATGAAGCATCTTTCAACCGTCACGGCTTCGTCAATCAATCAGCACCACAACGACGGGCGCCAGTCTCGTCTCGGCGCCTACAGTCCGCCCGTGGCGAACAGGGCAATCGCCGCCGCGGCCATGATCGCGGCAGTGAGCCACCCCAGAATATTGGCGGTGAGACCGTTTGCGTATTTGCCCATGAGGTCCTGGCTGCTCGACACTCGCATCACCACGAAAAGAAATGGCGCAGCCGCCACACCATTGATCACTGCTACTAAGACGAGCAGTTTGATTGGATTGACGTGCAAGAGACTGAACGCCGTGCCGCCCACGGTGCCGAGAGCGAGCAGGCCGTAAAATACCGGCGCCTGGCGAATCGAACGACTAAAGCCCCACTCTTTACCGAGCAGGCCCGCCAGGCCCACCGACCCCGAGGCCGCGAGCACGGGCACAGCCAAGAGGCCACTCCCTATGAATCCCAGGGCAAAGATCGCGCTCGCGAATCGTCCCGCGAAGGGTCGGAGCGCTTTGGCGGCCTGGGCCGCGCTTTGAATGTGGGTGACGTTATGGACATGGAGCGTCTGGGCGGTAGCCACGATGATCGCGCCCATGACGATATTGGAGAACGCCATACCGGTAAACACGTCGAGACGGCTCATACGCTCTTTCTTTCCCGCCCGGCGACGACTCAGCCGTTTGAGGGGTAGGGGCTTCGCGCCGCCTTCGGGTGCGTCACGCATCTCTTCNNCACCGCGACCAACAACGCGAGGTAGGTCTTGTTGAACTGAATGTGCGGCACCACGGAGTGGCTAAGGACCGGGCCCCACTGGTGGGTCACCAGTATCGCGACCACAATGTACGCCAACAACGGCGCGCAGAGCACCTTGAACACCAAGGCGATGCGAGCAAACGAGCCCAGGACCAACAGCCACGTGATGATCGCGCCCGCCAGGAGCGCCCAGATCCAGGTGGGGCCGAGGTCAAGCAGGTTCATGCCCGAGCCAATGGCGACCAAGTCGGCGGCGATGTTGAGGACGTTGGCGACGATGAGCACCATGAGCAACACGCCCAGGACTGATCGACCCGTTCGCTGGAAACGCTTGACCGCCAATTCGCCCAAGCCCGTGCCAGTCGCCAGGGCTGTTCGATCGCAGATCTCCTGGA
>PKXH01000080.1:7030-10455 GCA_003133405.1 Acidimicrobiaceae bacterium
TGGCGCCAGATCGGTCCCTCGTACTCTGGGGTGAGATCGAATTCCGATCGGTGGCTCGACGAGCGCGGGGGTTTTACGCCCGTATCTCGTGAACTCGATTTTCGCCTACCTCTAATCGCCATTCATCATCCCCAAGAACGAGTCCTTCAGAGTCGTTCAAACATAGACCAAGCAGCCCGTGGCTCTAGTGTTATTCAGATTTCAACGGGTCCGCCGCATGCATGACAGCGCGGTGAACGCGGCGCCGCCTCGGTTAGTCGACACCGATGGAACGTCACGGTGCGGCGAGCCTCCTGAGGTCTGAGGTTCTCCGGAGCATTGCCGTGAGATTTTCACGAAGGTGTTACGCTGCAAGTCAGGACGTCAAGACCCCGCTTCCTTCTCGCCTGGCATTGCGCTAGGGGAACAGAAGAAGGTGTGAAATGGGTCTTCCGGGAATGGTGCTTAGCGCAATCGCTCCCGGTCGGCGCAATTATGTACTGGGCCGTCACCTTTCAAGGTACCGGTTTTCGCCTACCAACCGTGGGGATCATCCTCATGATTGCCGGAGCATTTGGTTTTGTCGTTTCCGCGATCATTTTCGGCGTATCGAGGGGGCCGGGGCGATCCAACCGGCACTCGATGGATGGTCAAGTTGTTGACGCCCAGGGAAACACAAGCTCGATGCACGAAGAATCAAAGTAGCGACGTCCAACCAGTGCTCAAGTTGTCCTTGGCTGTTCGACCAGCAATAACAAGCCCCCCACGACGAGCCGCACGTCGACAAAACACGAATCAGTTTCGAAAGGAGGCCCCGCAATGTATATAGGAGGCGGAACCGTTGTTTTAATTCTCGTCATCATTCTCATTGTCTTTCTCGTGAGGCGATGAACCCGTGCAACCGGTCATCCCTGGTGCCGTAGAAGCTAAAGGCAGTTCAAGGGAACACAAAATTTTGCTACTGATCACGCTGCCGTCACCTCGGGCAGCGCGGGTCGCTGGCGAACATCTGCGCTCGGCGCGATTCAAGTGAAAAACCACCTCTAGAACCCCACGCGAAGGGCTGTCGTGTCAGCATTTCTGTCAGAAAGTCTTCCGGCTCGACATTTCCTAGAAGGTGTTACGCTACGAATCAGGACGTCAAGACCCCGCATCCTTCTCGCCTGACAGTGCGTCAGGGAAGAAAGCAGAAGGAACGAAGTGGGTCTTCTCGCAACGGTGCCAGGTACCGTCGCCGCTCAAGGAAATTCAAATTCCGTCCGTGACATTGCGCGTTGCGCGGTGCCGCGACGCGTCACGTCTTTTCGGGTCAAAATCTGGCGAATTGTCGCCAGTGAGTCACGACCCACACGATCTGCGATGGAGCCACCCACCCGTTACACCATGGAGCAATGAATCTGCTGATTCTTCTTCGCGAAAAGTAGTGGTATCTCAGAAGTTCGAAGTACTTGAGAGAGGAAATTTCCTCTCCATGACAGAAGAAAAGAGGACTGAGAGTGTCTAATAAAGACAAAGCCAAGAACGCGACCCAAATCTTAAAGGGCAAGATCAAAGCGGCGACGGGCAAGAAGCTCGGCAACCAGAAGCTCGAAGCCGAGGGTCAGTCCGATCAGGTGAAGGGCAACCTTAAGCAGGCGGGCGAGAAAGTCAAGGATGCGCTCCAGGAATAGTTCGATAATCCCCATCGTGGACACGATGACCCGCTCGTCGACAGGGATCCAAAACCCCCCTTTGGTCCCTGTCGACGGCGATGAATTAGAGAGCGACGTTGACAATGCGCTCGATGCCCTTCATCAAAGTGCGAGCGCCTTTCAACTGTCGGCCCCGCTGACGGTATCTCTCGGCGTGACGCCGCCTATCAAGGCCGAGGGCGGTTCGTCATTGGAGATGAGTGCGGGCGAACAAGGATCGCCCGCGCCGCACCTGAACTGGTTGATCGCCTTGGGCGAAGGTTGACGCCTCAGTTTTGGTGTGTAGTGAGCGCAGTACTGCCTCGCCGATAACGTCCGTTGAGAGTGAACATAACGAAAACGGCGAGCAGGGAGCACGGCCTCGATGAGATTTCAACGTCTCCGCACCGAAATTGAGAACGAGGCTCGGGCCAAGAACTGGAACGCGGTAGTTCGCACAACGGTGACCCACGCGAAATCGAATCGTGTCAACCTGGCCGCGGGCGCCTTCGCCTATCGCTGGTTCCTCGCCATTTTTCCGATCATCATCGCCCTCCTGGGGATCGCCGCCCTCGTAACGGTGCCAAGCAACGTGGTCATCAGCCTCATCAATGGCGTGACCAAGTCGCTGCCTTCGGGCGCGGCCCAGGTTTTCACCACGGCCATCACCCACGCCGCCCATCACACCGGCGCTGACCTCTTCGCGACCGTGGCGGCGTGCGTGATCGCGCTGTGGAGCGCCACGTCGGGCATGGTGATCGTCGAAGAAGGGTTAGACATGGCCTTCGACTTGCCGTTAGACCGCTCGTTCCTCCATAAGCGAGCCGTGGCACTTCCGCTGCTGCTAGGCGCGACCGTCCTCGGGGGCGCCGCGTCGGCGCTCGTCATCTTCGGTCCCCAACTGGACAACGTGATCAAGGACTCTGCGCCCCTGGGGGGTGCCGCGTTCGGTGCCGTGTGGACGATATTGCGCTTTGTGATCGCGCTGGCGCTGATGAATCTTTTGATGTCGCTGCTCTACTACCTAGCGCCAAATCGCCCGCGCGCACGGTGGCGATGGGCGAGCCCGGGTGCGCTCTTCGCCACGATCCTCTGGGCCCTCGTCTCACTCGGCTTTTCTCTCTATACCTCTAGCTTCAATTCCTACGACCGGACTTACGGGGCTTTCGCCAGTGTCGCCATCCTCATCTTCTGGCTCTATCTCACCGGACTCGCCATCGTGGTCGGCGGCGAGGTCGACGCCGCCATCGAACGCCTCGCTACTCACACCGAAACTTTGGACGTGACAGCGCCTCCGCCGACGAACGACGACGCGACGTAATGCCTTCTCGCGAGCCAGAGTGAATCGATTGGTGGCCTGATACTCTTCGTGATTGCCAGGTCGCCGATGGGCGCCTGATCGCGATCTGGGAAGTGAGCAATGACCGCTATCAGCGTGAAGAACCTACGTAAGTCCTACGGAGATCTGCGCGCCGTCGATGACGTGAATTTTGACGTTGAGAGTGGTGACGTCTTTGCTCTGCTGGGGCCAAACGGCGCGGGCAAGACCACCTGCATCGAGATCCTCGAAGGTTTCCTGCGACGAGATGGCGGCGACGTGCGGGTCCTGGGAGTCGACCCCGGTCAGCGCCACGAACAGCGCTGGTTACGCACTCGGATCGGCGTGGTTCTCCAAGAACTCGCGGTCGAGTCGTTCTTCACCGTCCGTCAAGTTCTTGAGCGTAACGCCGGCTTCTACCCCGCGCCACGCCCGGTGGACGAAGTGATTGAACTCGT
>PKXH01000080.1:10578-15736 GCA_003133405.1 Acidimicrobiaceae bacterium
GCCAGCGGACCGCCGGCGTCGTTGGGAGGACGTGACCAAGGAAGAGTCTCGATTCGCTTCACCGTGCCCCACGGCGTCGCCGTGACGGACCTGCCGGTCACTCCTTCGCACGTCGATGGCGCCGCCATTGAGATCAACACCGACGACGAATTGGTGGTCCTCAATGAAATCACCAAATGGGCACTCGAAAACCAGTTACCCCTAACTGGTCTCAGCGTGACCCGAGAGACTTTGGAAGACGTGTACCTCGCCCTCACGCGCGACGCCTCGGACCCCGAGGGAGCCTCGCGTGAGTGAACACACCGACACCTCCACCCACCGCGGCTTCGCCATCGGCGACGTCCGCCTCGTCGCTCACCAGGTGCGCTACGAGCAGATGGCGTTCTGGATCAATCGGATCGGCGCCATTTTCACGGTCGGCTTCTCGGTCGTCTTCCTCGTCATGTTGGGCGCCAGCGCTGGCAGCTCGACAATCAGTTTTCTAGGCAATATGGAGCTCGTCAAGTACTACGTGCCCGCCTTCGTCGCCTACGGCGTGATGTCGGCGTGCTTTCAAATGCTCGCCATCAACCTCGTCATTCGCCGAGACACCGGACTCTTGAAGCGGCTACGACTAAGCCCGCTACCCACCTGGGTGCTGCTCGTGTCGATCTTCATGAGCACCATGATCGTGGCGTTAGTGCAGGTCGTGTTGTTGCTCGCGATCGGCCGCTACGGCTACGCGGTCCCATTCCCCCAAGCGTGGGGAGCGTTCGTGGTGGTGCTCGCGGTAAGTATCGTGAGCTTCTCCGCGATGGGGGTGGCATTCAGTACCCTTATCCCGAACCAAGAGTCCGCTGGCCCGGTGACGAGCGTCGTCTTCTTCGTCCTCTTGTTCCTCTCGGGACTCTGGTTTCCCTTGAATCCCAACTCGGGACTGGCGAAGTTCTCCAATTACTTTCCCGTGCACCATTTCATCGAGGCGGTAGACGCGCCGTTTAAGTTCCGGCCCGGGGTCTCGGTATGGGCTTGGCACGATCTGCTCGTCATTGCGATCTGGGGAGCGGCAGCCTTCGTCGTCGCTCTTCGTAGGTTCCGGTGGGCACCTCGAAGGAGCTAAATCGTCTTGAGGTCCTCTGCCACAGAACGGTGACGGGGGTACGAAACACCACCATTTCCTTTGAATTGCAAGGACTTTTGACTAAGTAAGCGAAAATTCCGAATGGTACTTGACAGTAATATCAAAGTGATGTTATGTTCGCATCATGTTGATATCAAGTTTCATTGAGAGCATCCGCGAGGACTTTAAGAATCTGGCCGAGATCGCGGGACCTGAAGCGGTCTTGATCGTCGAGCGGCTCGGTGGCGCCATCGAGCCGGCACTGCAGAAGCAGTTTCTCGACGCACTCAACAGTCTCGTCCAAGAGTTCAATCTCCTCGATGGCGCGCCCCTGACCTTGAACTTCGAAGGTGACGAGGTTCATCTGGCGCGCCTGGTCACCCCCAATACCGACGCGAGCGCCTCGACCGGTGATTACTCGGCGCGCATCGCTCTTCGACTGAACGACGAACTCAAAGAGAGCATCGAACATCTGGCGACCGACGTCGGATCGTCCGTCAATTCGTGGATCGTGCGCTCACTCGAGCGCTCGGTACGCACCGACCCCTCGGGATCAGTCCTTGGAAAACGCCAGTTACGCGGCAAGGGCCGCGCCTAAAACCGAATGGATGACGACCGATGAGCAACTTTCCACTTCCCGTGCCGGGCTTCGCGCCGCACGAGACCTACCGTCGCGCGCGGCGCGACACGCTGAACTTTGAGGCCTGCGGAGGCGAGCGTCACTCCCGCGACGACTTCGCTCTACGACCGTACGGCCAAATGATCTACTTTCCTGCGAAAGTCGCGAAGAGAGTGATTGAACGATTCAACCGAAAGGAAATCAACATGTCAGACCACGACGAGGCTACGAGCCAATCCCCCGGGGTGAGCGCGAGCCGCACCGGCGCAGGCGAACGTCAACGTAAGGAGGCCTTCGTCTCCTCGGGCCCCGTGCACGCCAAGGTGTCGTCGCGCCGCGGTGACGTGACCGTTCACGTCGGTAAGGGTGACGAACTCGAGGTCACGCTGAGCGTCAACTCGGCGCGGGACGAACACCTCTTGGAACTCGCCGAAGTCCGTTTCGACGCCAAGAGCAACGAGTTGGAGATCCGCACCCAGCCCGCCCACAACTCTGAGTTAAGGCATGGCGTTCGGGTGGTGTCGAAGAGGATGTGGCTCGACTTTGGTCGCTCCGACCTCCACGTGTTGATCGTTCTACCAGAACGGTCATCGCTGGACGTCACCACGGTTTCGGGCGACACCGTCGCGTATGGTTCCTTCGACCACGTAAAGGTGTCGAGCGTGTCAGGTGACGTGCGCATGAACGATTCATCGACGACGCTCGACGTGCGCACGGCCTCGGGTGACGTGAACACGGGACGGGTACTGGAAAGCCTGAAGTGCAAAAGCGCCTCGGGCGACGTGGACTGCCTCGGTGCTGCGGCCAAGACCGAGATCATGAGCGCCTCGGGTAACGTGGTCGTCTCGGCCGATCGACCGGGCGAAGTACTGGTGCGGGCCGTGTCGGGCGACGTCAAGGTGCGCGTGGCCCGGGGACTGTCCGTTGACGTGAATGGCCGGACGGTTTCGGGCGACATGGGCTCGAACATCGATCTCGACTCATCCGGTGACGCCAAAGCCGACGAAGAGGCGCTCTACATCAAGGTGAACACGGTCTCAGGCGATATCAGAATTGATAAGGCGTCCTAGTTTCGAGGAGCGGTACGTAACATCCACCACGTGGCCGCCGGGTCGATAGACCAGATGGGCGGCGCGCGGCGCGTCCAGAATCGCAAAGTCGGCCCGCGCCCCAACGCCCAGATGCCCAACGTCACCTCTTCGCAAGGCCATAGCGCCACCCTTGGTGCTGGCGAAGAGGGCCTCGTCGACACTCATGAACATCTCTCGCACGGCGAGCGCCATCACAAAGGCCATGCTGGTCACGTACGAAGACCCCGGGTTGCAGTCCGTCGCGAGCGCCACGGTGACTCCGGCGTCGAGCAGCCGTCGCGCAGAGGGGTACTCCGAACGGGTCGAAAACTCCGCGCCGGGTAGCAACGTCGCCACGGTGGCCGACGCGCTCAAGAGATCGATGTCGCTGTCTTCGAGGTACGTGCAGTGATCCACGCTGGCCGCGTCAAGCTCGACCGCGAGGGCGACCGCGCCACTGTGAGCGAGTTGATTGGCGTGCAGTCGTAGGGCGAGTCCCTTGGCGCGCGAGCGCTCGAGCACCTCGCGTGCTTCCTCGACGCTAAAGGCCCCCCGGTCACAAAAGACGTCCGCCCACTTCGCCAGCGGCGCGCACGAGTCGAGCATCGTAGAACAGAGCAGTTCCACGTAGCCTTCGCGATTGTTCTTGAACTCCGGCGGCACGACGTGCGCACCGAGCCAGGTCACTTCGTCGGAGAACCCTCGGGCGATCTCGAGCTCTCTCGTCTCGCCCTCGGTCGTAAGTTCATAACCGGATTTGATCTCCACCGTGGTCACGCCCCCGACGAAGAGTTCGGCCATGCGCTTTCTTGTCCCTCGACGCAGATCGTCGCGCGAGGCCGCGCGCGATGCGGCGACGGTGCGCAATATGCCACCCCCGTCGTAGTGCACCCCGGACATTCGCGCTTCAAACTCGTCGCTTCGTTCGCCGGCGAAGACCAAGTGAGTGTGCGAATCGACGAACCCCGGGATGACGGCGCCGTTCTTCGCGTCCAGCATCTCGTCGGCGTCGGGCGCGTTGCGGTTGGGACCAACCCAGAGCACCTGCTCGTCGTCCACCACCATCGCCGCGTCCACCAGTCGACCGAGCACGCTCTCGTCGCCGATCGAGGGGTCGTTGGTCGTCAGTTCACCGATGTGGCGCACGACCCGGGTCGTCACGGGGCCTCTCGCATCGGTATTCGCAGTCCGTGTTCTTGGGCCGTCTCTTCGGCGATCTCGTACCCGGCGTCGACGTGACGCAGCACGCCGGTCGCCGGGTCGTTGGTCAACACCCGTTGAAGTTTCTCGCCGGCGAGCGCGGTACCGTCGGCGACACAGACCTGTCCCGCGTGGATCGAGCGGCCGATACCCACGCCCCCACCGTGATGAATCGAGACCCACGACGCGCCCGAGGCCGTGCTGACGAGCGCATTGAGGAGCGGCCAGTCGGCGATCGCGTCGGATCCGTCGAGCATCGCCTCGGTCTCGCGATACGGCGAGGCGACCGAGCCACTGTCGAGGTGATCGCGCCCGATGACCAGGGGCGCCTTCACCGCCCCCGAGGCGACCAGATCGTTAAAGGCCACGCCCGCGCGGTCCCGCTCGCCGTAGCCGAGCCAACAGATTCGCGCCGGCAGTCCTTGAAAGGCCACACGGTCTTGGGCTTTCGTGATCCAACGCCGCAGGAGTTCGTTCTCGGGAAAGAGCTCGAGCACGGCGGCGTCGGTGGCCGCGATGTCGGCGGGGTCCCCCGAGAGCGCGGCCCAGCGAAAGGGTCCCTTCCCTTCGCAGAAGAGCGGTCGAATGTACGCCGGCACGAAGCCGGGGTAGTCGAAGGCGCGCGCGTAGCCGCCCAGTCGGGCCTCGCCGCGCAGCGAGTTGCCGTAGTCGAAGACTTCGGCGCCCTCGTCCATAAAGCCCACCATCGCCTCGACGTGGCGCACGATCGACTCGCGCGCCCGGTCGGTGAACTCCTCGGGCTTCTTCTCGGCGTAGTCGTGCCAATCCCCCAGATCGATGCCCTCGGGCAAGTAACTCAGCGGATCGTGCGCGGAGGTCTGGTCGGTGACGATGTCGACCTCGACCCCTCTCGCCAACAACTCGGGCAGGATCGTCGCGGCGTTGCCNNTCGTCGAGATCGCTCGTCCACTCGTCGAGGTAGCGCTGCTCGACGCGGCGCTGAAGACGGGTGGGGTCGACGTCCACGCACAGACAGACCCCGTCGTTCATCGTGACCGCGAGCGGCTGGGCGCCACCCATACCCCCCGCGCCGCTGGTCAAGGTCAAGGTCCCGGCCAAGGTGCCGGCGAATCGCTTGGTCGCCACCGCAGCGAAGGTCTCGTAGGTCCCTTGCAGGATGCCCTGGGTCCCGATGTAGATCCACGAGCC